>JAVCCP010000031.1 GCA_030765405.1 Candidatus Ancaeobacter aquaticus
CGTAAAGCAGGGATTCGTGCTACTTGTTTTCAATCTAGAAATCTCTACTAGATTTCTTTGTTCGCATTAATTGTGCTCATCCCCCCTAGATTTTCTCGGGCTTCGCCTCCAAAATCGTAAAGCAGGGGGGATAGTTCGACTATGGGAAATTCGCATAGTTTCACTTGCGACTTTCCCAGTCTCACTAAAACATATATCTCCTCACGTGTACTGCTTCAACAATGCCGAGTGCTAGCATGGTTACAATCATGGATGAGCCTCCGTAACTTAGAAGGGGTAACGGTAAACCGGTAATCGGCATCATCCCGATTGTCATACCAATATTTACAATGACATGTGTTGATAAATACATAATAACCCCAACAACAAGTAACCGTCCACTAAGATCTCGTGCATGTTTGGCGGCATTAAAACATCGCATTATAATAACGATAAAAAGTATTATGACAATTGTTCCACCCAAGAGTCCAAACTCTTCCCCAATAACAGAAAATATAAAATCAGTGTGCCGTTCAGGTAAAAAATTTAATTGATTTTGTGTGCCCTGAAGCCATCCTTTTCCAAAGAGACCTCCTGAACCAATTGCAATTTTTGATTGGATAATATTATATCCGGCACCCAAAGGATCAATATTCGGATTGATAAAAACCAATAACCGTGCCTTTTGATAATCCTTGAGAAAGGTAAACATTACAGGTAATGCAATAAGCCCTATGATTATAAGAACAATCAAATATGACGGTCGTGCACCTGCAATATATAACATCGCAAATACAATAGGTATCAAGACAAGAGCTGTCCCAAGATCAGGCTGCTTCAAAATAAGCATCAGCGGTACAGCCGCAATACATAATGTGTTAAAAACATATCTAAATGAATTTCTTTTTTCATTATCCCAAACAAGATACCGAGCAATAGCTAATATAAGAACCACTTTAGCAAATTCAGATGGCTGCACAGAAAAACCGCCTATTGATATCCAGCTGTATGCACCAGCCCTTTGTTTACCAATAACAAAAAGAGCAATGAGACATATGATGATTAAAACATATAAAATCGTAGAAAATGAAAAAAGAAGCTTATAATCAATAAGAAATATTGCAAAAAAAAGCGCAATACCTAGAACAGCCCACGATAATTGTTTTATAACAAAAATATTTCCACATGTACTTTGTGCCGCACTATAAATTGAGCATACTCCTATAGCGATAAGAACAAGTGCGCTTATAAGAAGTTGATAATCAAAATGCTTAAATAATCTTTGTCGCTTCATGATGTTTTTTCACGTGTGTTATATGTTAGGATCTTCTTTTGGAATAATGTTGCTATGGTCTTTATCTGTGTGAGATATGTCATAGTAACGTTTAAATATCTTTTGTGCTATAGGTGCGGCATCAACCCCACCGGATTTTGCGGCTTCTACGAGTACAACAACACATATTTCAGGTTGTTTTTCAGGTGCATATCCTGCAAACCAGGCATGATTTTTTTCATTGTCTCGTGAGCCATATTCTACAGTCCCCGTTTTCCCGCAAACAGCCAAATCTTTTACATATGCTTTATGGCCGGATCCATCACGTTCATTCACGACTTGATACATCCCTTTTTTTATAATTGCCAGGTTCTTAGCATCAGCATGTATGTCGGTTCTTACCTGCGGGGTGATTGTTATTTCTTTTCCTTTTGGGCGGACAATTTTGTGTATTATCTGGGGTTTATAGACAATTCCACCGTTTGCAATTGCTGAAACAAAAGAAGCGACCTGAATAGGTGTCACTAAAAGAAATCCTTGCCCTATAGAAAAGTTTGCCGTGTCGCCCCCCATCCAAGATCTCTTTTTAACTCGTTTTTTCCAAGCAGGGCTCGGAACCATACCTTTTTTTTCATAAGGCAATGCAATTCCCGTTTTCTGCCCCAAGAGAAATTTTTTTGCTCCTTCCGAAATAGCAGTAGACCCAAGTTGCATACCCACTTTATAAAAAAATACATTACAAGAATATTTTAAAGCATTTATAAGTGTTAATGTGCCGTGTCCGTATTTACGCCAACAATTAAATCGAGCTTTACCCAACATAAAATATCCCGGACAATAAAACCGCGATCCGGCATTAATTGTCTTTGTCTCGATTGCCGTAAGAGCAACAATTATTTTAAATACTGACCCAGGTGAATAGAGCCCGCTAATTACTCTATCAATCAGGGGCCTTCTCTTATCGGTGAGAAGTTTTCCTATATCTTTTCTATTGTTGCTTCTGAGAAAAACATTTGGATCAAAACTTGGTTTGCTCGCATAGGCAAGAATATTTCCGTTTTTTGGATTCATAACGACTATTGCGCCTGTTTTTTCGGCAAGTTCAGTCTCAACAACATCCTGCAGCCTACTGTCGATTGTAAGATACAAATCGTTTCCAATAATAGGTTTTCGTGCACTGAGAATTTTGTCCTTGAGGCCCCTGTTATTCACCTGTATCTGCATCGCCCCAGATTTACCACCTAATTGCCCGTCATATGTTTTTTCGATACCCGTTTTACCAATGACATCATTTGGTAAATATCCTTGATCTTTAAGAGTGTCGTATTCTTTGGCTGTAATCCGCCCAACATAACCTAACATGTGTGCAGCGTAGTCATTATAGACATAATTACGTAAAGCTCTTACGTGCACATTCACTCCGGTTAAATGTGGTTTTTGCTCTTCTATAACGGTAACTTTATCAATGCCGACATCTTGAGCTATGGTAACGGGTAAATATGGGATATAGCTTCCTCTCTTCGTTTTTCTTAAGATTTTTTTCTTAGGTATTTCTAAAATAGAACTGAGTGTTGTTACAACAGATTCGTAATCACTTATCTCATTTGGGTATAATTCAACATCGTATGACGGCCTATTATCAACTAAGAGAACTCCAGTAGCGTCATACATAACACCGCGTGGCGAGTCTAAAACAACTCTTCTTATGCGGTTATTCTTTGATAGGTCTGCATATTTAGAGCCACTTATAATCTGTATGTACCATAAAGACGCAATAATCAATCCCAGCAAAACAATAACAATAATATTGAGATTGCGGAGTCTTCTTTCATTTTGGTAATATAATAGTTCTATAATCATATTTGTCTTCTTTATATATTAAAAAGCCTTTTTTGTTCAAATCTCCAGAGAATAAAAAATATTATTATTGCCCATATACCATTACTAAAAGATTGTGCAATTACTCTGGTAAATAGTAGCGGCCACAGGGATATACCAAAAAAAATACTGTAGAGGCTAAAATAGGTAACCGCCGTGCCTATTGTTGCTATAAAGACAATCAATGATTGTGTGACAGGATTTTCAAAGTAAAGCTTGTATGTAACTAAGCCCAGACATATTCCGGTAAGGCCATAGGTTAATATATATGCACCAAAACGGCCTACAGTAAAGGTATCAATGAATATTCCCGCACAAACACCAATAACAAGCCCTTTTCTCCAACCAGCCCGAAGACAAAAAAACACTATTGCAATAAGAAGCAAATCCGGAGTCCATGGCCAAGATGTGATTTTAAATAAAAGCAACGATTGGATAAGTGCAATAATAAATAATATACATACGGCAAAAAATGTTCTCATGGTGTATTTTGTTTTTCTGTATTGTCCTCAATTCGTTTTGATTTTTTGTTTGTGATAACCAGAACTTCTTCCATTTGGGCGAAATTACACGCAGGTTTTATTTTTGCATATTTATATAGACCAAACGTATCGGTCCCTATTTCAGTGACTTCGCCAATGACCAGTCCTTTTGGATATACTGTCCCTAACCCTGAAGTAACAATGATATTACCAAGCTGAGCTCTTGCATTCCTTGAAATATACTTATACAGACACAATGATGTTGATTCGCCCTCAATAATCCCATAATCTCGAGTATCCTGCAACATACCTCCTGCCCTGCTGTTTTTATCAATAATAAGCAATACTTTACTGCTATATGGTCCAACTTCAGTAATTTTTCCTACAACACCTACAGACGTTACAACAGGCATATCTATTTTTATCCCGTGTGATTTCCCTCTGTCTATCAAGACACTTTCAAACCAATATGACGGATCTCTTCCAATCACACGAGCAGGAATAAATGAAAACGGTTTTTCTTGCATAAAAGACACCAGTTTCAAGAGTCTCTTATTTTCAATATCTACTTCTCTTACTTTACTGGCAAGCATGGTAAATTCAGTAAGGTTTTCTTTAAGGGCTTTGTTCTCTTCTAAAAGGGAGTTTTTGCTACTCATATTTTCTTTAAAAGCATTTGTCTGTGAAGAAACAATACTACCAATACGTACAAATGGAGATATCACAAAATGGAGTGAATATTTTATATAGCCTGCTACATGTAATGGAATACTTAAAAGAACAACCGCAAGTATGACCAGTAGCACCCACAGTTTTATTTTTTTTCTTCTCTTATAGTAATACCCCACAGCCAGTCCTTTTTATAAAAAAATAGGGGGACGAACATATACAATTCATCCCCCCGCATAAATTATTGATTTCGATTCACCTTAACGCTTTGGTAAAGAATCAAGCATCTCAAGGTATTTTCCTGTGCCGCGCGCAACAGCGCTTAATGGATCATCAGCTATAGTTACCGGAAGCCCTGTTTCTTCTGCAAGCAATTTATCAACGCCTCTTAATAGAGCTCCACCACCAGCCAGCATCATTCCCCGATCTACAAGATCAGCGGATAATTCTGGAGGCGCTTTTTCTAGTGATATTCTTACCGCTTCAACTATTGTTGATAGTGGTTCTGATATTGCTTCACGAATATCAGCAGAATTTACCATAACAGTTTTTGGTAATCCCGCAAGCTGATCACGTCCTTTAACTTCTATTTCCACCTCATCGTCTAGTGGATAAGCAGAGCCAATACGCAATTTAATATCTTCGGCTGTTCTTTCACCTATTGATAGGTTGTGAGTTCTCTTCATATATTGCGCAATAGCTTCGTCAAACTCGTCACCACCTACCTTTACACTTCGTGCGACAACAATACCTGCTAAAGAAATTATTGCGACTTCAGTGGTACCTCCACCAATATCAACTATCATATTACCTGCCGGTTCATGGACAGGCAAACCGACGCCAATAGCTGCAGCCATTGGTTCTTCAATGAGGTGAACAGGAGTTCGAGCACCAGCGTGTTCTGCTGAATCTCTTACTGCACGTTTTTCAACTTCGGTAATACCCGATGGCACACCAATAACAATTCGGGGACGCGGACTAATTAACGCCTTTCTATCCTGCACTTTATGTATAAAGTATCGAAGCATGCTTTCAGTAACTTCAAAATCAGCAATAACACCATCTTTCATTGGCCTAATCGCAACGATATTTCCCGGCGTTTTTCCAAGCATGTTTTTAGCTTCTTCACCAACAGCAAGAACATTGTTTGTGCCTGTTTGAACCGCAACGACTGACGGTTCACATAAAACTATTCCTTTACCCTTAACGAAAACAAGTGTATTGGCAGTACCGAGATCAATACCCATGTCGTTAGAAAACATACTAAATATTGCGCTAAAAACCATAAATTCCTCTCTTTTCAGTAACATGAATCATACACAAAATAAATTTTATAAGCAATAAAAAAAGCTTTTAAATAGTATTCTCTCGATGATTTATCTTTATCATTCGGAAAATAAATGCAAACACCTTATCTGCCGTGCATTATGTATTTTTTTAGTACATCTGGCACTGCCGCTGTGAATTTAACTTTTATGCGTGTTTTAGCCCCATCATTACGCATATGCATAACCTTTGAATTCTTATATACGGATGAGATGAGCTCTGAGTCTTTGTTTGGAATTAATAATTCAGTAATACCTTCATAATAAATAATATTACTTTCTATAAGCTTTAACATTTCTACTATTCCATCACCATGCCTAGCAGAGATTGAAACACAATCAGGATATTCTTTTTTAATTTTTTCAATAAGGTGAGTGCTCCCCAAAAGATCAATTTTATTTAATACGAGTATCACAGGCTTGTCGTGAATATCCAGTTCTTCAAGCACAACTTCAACAGCTTTTTTTTGTTCATGTACTTTTTCCTGAGCAATATCTACAACCATGAGTAATATATCAGCTTCTCTTACCTCCTCAAGTGTTGCTTTGAAAGAATCAACAAGTTGATGAGGTAGTTTGTTGATAAAACCAACAGTGTCGGTAATAAAAAATTCTTTTTTTGAAGGCAAGGTAACTTTTCGCGTTGTGGGGTCAAGCGTTGCAAAAAGTTCATCTGCTATATAAATATCTGAACCGGTTAATGTATTCATAAGTGTTGACTTGCCAGAATTGGTATAGCCGATGATTGCAACGATAGGAATCTGCGAACGTTTTCTCTTTTTTCTTTGATCCGCACGCTGGCGGGAAACATTTTTTAATTCTTTTTTTAAACGGCCAATTTTTTCTCTTACTCTCCGCCTATCAACTTCTAATTGCGTTTCGCCTGGGCCCCTTGTACCGATACTACCACCTTCTTGTCTGGATAAATGTGTCCACTGCCCAGTCAGTCGCGGATACAAATACATCAACTGCGCCATTTCAATTTGAAGTTTTCCTTCACGCGTTTGCGCGTGTTGGGCGAAAATATCAAGGATGAGTTCTGTCCGATCAATAACTTTTATCCCAAAACAAAGTTCAAGATTTTTGACCTGCACGGGTGTTAAGTTAGCATCAAATATAACGACGTTAATATTTTGTTCACGACATAATAATGCTATTTCCTTAGCTTTTCCCGAACCAATATAAGTTGCTGCAACAGGTTTCTGCAGTTTTACGATTGTTGAGCCATTAATATGGGCTCCGGCACTTTCAGTGAGCCTGTAGAGCTCCTCAAGTGAGTCTTCAGAAATATACCGGTCAATCCTTCCGACATGCATACCTATTAAGTATGCCTTTTCTTTATATCGTTTCTTTTCAAATTGAAATTTTCTGACGATACTAACCTCCCCTAAAAGCTATATGCTATAAGCTGTAAGTTTTAAGTTAAAAGCGTAAAAATTTTAACATGCTTCCATTTGAAATTTTAGTTGCTTGTATTTAGTCTTTGATCTGTTTCTAAAAGTTTTATTATTCTACTAGCTGTAACAGACGCAGATTCTTCTTTTGGCATATCTATCCACATTATGTTTTCTTCTTTTCTAAACCATGTGCCTTGACGTTTTGCATAATTCCGCGTTTGTGTCTTTATTGATTCCTTAACATCCTCAAGTGATATCTCTCCACGTAAATAGCTGATAATATCTTTATATCCGAGTGCTTGTAAGGCTACATTGTTTTTTTCTATATCTTTTTCAATAAGCAAACGACATTCATCAACAACACCTTCTGTAAACATTTTCTCTACACGTGCGTTTATTCTTTTGTATAAGTCGTTTCTTTCTCGTTTAACCCCGTATACTAAACAGCTGTAAATTGAGTCGATACCAATGGATTTTGTTTTCCACTGAGTTTGGAGATCTATCAGCGCTTTTTTTTCAGTATGAAACACTTCGAGTGCCCGTAAAATCCTTCGTGGATTATGACAATCAATTTTAGAAGCAGTACTAGGATCAATATCTTCTAGGACTTTAAACATGTGTGAGACACCATATTTTTCAAGATCTTCATTTAGTTTTTTTCTTAGATTAATATTTGTTTGGGCACCTTCAAAAACACCTTTTAAGAGCGCACGCACATACAAACCAGTTCCGCCGGTTATTATGGGTATCTTCCCTCTGCTGATAATATCTTTTATCGCCTTCCGTGCGTGAGCTACATATAATGCCGTATTATATTCTTGGCCTGGATCTACAATATCAATTAAATGATGCCGGATTTCCTTTTGTATTGATTGTGACGGCTTTGCTGTAGCAATATCCATATATTTATATATTTGCATTGAATCAGCAGAAACTATTTCACCATCAATATTTGGAGCAAGATAACATGCAATATCTGACTTTCCTGTAGCAGTAGCTCCGACAATAAAAAGCACTGCAGGCGGGCTGATACCTGTTAGTTTTTCTTTTAGCTTACTCATAGAATAAAACGCGTAATCAATACGCTTATCTCCGCTTAAATTCTTTATCCAAATAAGAATATGAGATTTTTATCATTGTCGGCCTGCCATGTGGACAAGTATGCGGCACAGTGCACTTAAAAAGATCTTTCAGAAGCACGTGCTGCTCTTTTCCCGAAAGGAGATCATTAGCTTTTACCGCTTTTCGACAAAGAGTTTTTATTAATTTTTCTTCAAGAATATCATTAGTTTTTGTAATGCGGCTCTCTTCTTCAATTTGAGATATTATATCGATCATCAGTTCTTTTATTGCGTGTGTTCTTACAAATGGAGGGACTGAATCGATAATAATGGTATTATCCCCAAAATTGTTAATTTCTATCCCTGCTTTCTTAAAAAGTTCTTCGTGTTGAGAAAGGAATATATGCTGTGATTTTGAGACTTCAATTGTTACAGGAAGTAAAAGCTTCTGGGAATCGATAGAGCAATTTTTCATAGCATACATTGTTTTTTCATACAAAACCCTCTCATGTGCTGCATGTTGGTCTAAAATAATGATGCCATCAGTATCTTCACAAACTATATACAACGAATGCGCTTGTCCGAGAAGTCTCGGCATCTCGGCATTACTCGCAACATCCATTGTTTCCTGCGAATAATCCTTATTATCATGGATACCTGATTTATTATGAAAAGCGTTATTATAAGTCCTCTGTGTTTTTTGAAATGCACCTGCATTATCCTGAGAACCAAAAAACCGTTTTATTGCTGTCTGGACTTTTTCATGGTGTTCGTTTTCAGGACGTGCTTCATGTTGTGATCCCTGTGCAATCTCGAAAGAAGGCATATCATAGGACTTTTGGAAAGCATCTCTTACACACTCAATGATCGCGTTTTTAACGATATACTCATCGGTAAAACGGACATCACGCTTTGTCGGATGAATATTTACATCAACTTTCTTTGGGTTAATTGAGATAAAAAGAAAGCACATAGGGTGCCGATTATCTGGTATAAGCGTCCTGTACCCTTGACTCAAAGCATACAACATCGTTCTATTATTGCATGCCCTGTTGTTAACAAAATAATACTGTTTTGATCTATTTAAAAATGTATGTTCTGGTTTTGAGATAAATCCACGTATCTTTACATCCAGACTTTTCCAATCAACGGCAATAAGTTGATCGACACAGTCACTACCATATAACTGCGTTATCCTTGTTTTTAGGTCCATCCCCTTTTCTATATCAAATACCTTTTTATTATTATCCGTAAGGGAAAAAGCTATCTCATCATAGGGCAATGCGTTAAGAGTCACCATATTTACGATATGGCTCATTTCAGTATGAGGAGTTTTTAAAAATTTCTTTCTCGCGGGAACATTAAAAAATAAATCCTGAACAGAAATAATGGTTCCACGATTTATGCCAATATCTTTTACCGACACTATTTTTCCGCCCTCAATAGCAAGAGTAGTGCCTTCAAGATCTTTGTCTTCATTCGTAGACATACTAAAACGTGAAACACTTGCGATACTCGGTAATGCTTCACCTCTAAAACCAAGCGATTCGATCTTGTAGACATCGTCGATTGATGCTATTTTGCTTGTCGCGTGCTTTTCAAGAGATAAAAGTGCGTCATCTTTTGACATCCCACATCCATCATCGGTCACTTTTATAAGTCCCGTACCAGCATTTTTAATTTCAACATCTATTCTTGTTGCTCCTGCATCTATGGAATTCTCAACTAATTCTTTTACTATTGATGCCGGGCGCTCAACTACTTCTCCAGCAGCAATTTTGTTGGATATATTTTCAGGCAATATCTTGATTTTTTTCATGAATCCTCACCGTTTATTGATTTTTATATTTCTTTTTCATTTCAACGAGAATCTGCAGCGCTTCAAGGGGCGTTATTGCATTTGTATCAATACCGCTCAAATATTCAAGATATTCACTTTGTTTAGATGGAAACAATTGCAACTGCTCTTCTTCATGGATATCTCTGTCAGATCGTTTTCGCGCAAGGGCAGGTTTCCCGCTATCTGAAATACTTTCATCCTCCAAGTTACTTAAAATCTCAAAGGCTCTTGAGATAATTTCTTTAGGCAGTCCAGCCAGCTTTGCTACATGTATCCCATAACTCTTATCTGTGCCTCCTCGAATGATCTTTCTCAAGAATATGACATCTTCTTCCCATTCACGCACAGCAACATTATAATTCTTAACTCCGCTCATGCTAAGCTCAAGCTCCGTTAATTCATGGTAATGAGTCGCAAACAACGTACGCGCTCTCTTTTCTTTATTATTGTGTAAATATTCGCATACAGACCATGCAATAGCCAATCCATCAAACGTACTTGTCCCCCTGCCGATTTCATCTAAAATTATAAGACTTTTTTGCGTAGTATTATTAATAATATTTGCCGTTTCAGTCATTTCTACCATAAATGTGCTTTGCCCGCTTGCAATATCGTCAGAAGCGCCAACACGGGTAAAAATTCTATCGACAATACCGATCTTTGCGCTTTCGGCTGGTACATAACAGCCTATTTGCGCCATAAGTACAATAAGTGCAACCTGTCTGATATAGGTTGATTTGCCTGCCATATTCGGACCGGTAATGATCAACAACTGGTTATCTGAAGTATTAAGCTCCACATCATTTGGCACGTACTGATTTTTACCAACTAAATGTTCAATAACCGGATGTCTTCCTCCTTGCACCGATATTTCATCTGAATTATTAATGGTTGGCTTAACATAATCGTTTGATATGCTGATAAGAGAAAAAGAAGCTAATGTATCAAGCGTTGCTATCGCTTGAGATATTTCTTGTATACGCTTTGTTTCACAGACAATACTGTTTTTTATTTCATTAAATATCGTTATCTCCATAGCATAAGCTTTTTCCTGCGCACCAAGCACCTTTGATTCATATTCTTTTAATTCGTCAGTAATAAAACGTTCACCGTTTACCAGTGTTTGTTTTCTTACATAATTATCAGGAACAGAACTCAAATTTATATTTGATATTTCAATATAATATCCAAAGACCTTATTATATCTCACTTTTAGAGATTTAATTCCCGTACGTTCTATTTCCTGCTTCTGTAGTTCTGCAATCCATCCGCGTCCGGTTGTATAAATGGACCTAATTTGATCGAGTTCTTCGCTGTATCCCTCTTTAATTATATTTCCTTCGCGAATCATTATGGGGGCGTCTTCTCGTATAGCAGATTCCAGTAAAGTTGCGAGTTCTTCCATTTCATCAATACTTTTGGCAAGTAAAACAATAAGTGGATCACTCATAGCACTTATTGTTTGTTTGATACGAGGAAAAGCATAACAAGACGCCTTTAAGGAAAGCATATCACGGGGATTCCCTGATCCGCAATTCAAACGAGCGATAATACGTTCAAGATCTTTTATCTCGTGCAGAATCTCACGCAAGCTATATAAAGTTGTTTTATTTTCAATAAAAGCTTCTATCGCATTGTGCCTGCTATCTATATCTTTTTTTACAATGAGTGGGCTCACTATCCACTGTTTGAGCATTCTTCCAGCCATGGGCGTAACGGTTTTATCAAGTATTCCTAAAAGCGTTCCTTCTTTTTTTCCATCCCGAAGGGTATTAATAAGTTCTAAATTCTTTTGACTGATAGAATCAAGTATCATGTAGTGGTGTTTTTCATATAAAGAGATATTTTTAAGATGCGCTAACGAATTATACAGATTATCTTTTAGATATCGGATAATTGCTGCCGCGGCCATTGTTTCAAGATGACGATCTTTCAAACCGTACCCATCTAATGATACGACTTTAAACTGGTTTTTGAGTTGTTCTACGGAGGTCTCATAATCATAGACCCAGTCTTCAAGATAATTAATGTAGGGATCAGTTGTGTTCTGAAGTATTTTCAGTAGTTCTTTATCCTGTGACAGTGTTTGCGGTAAAATTATCTCAGATGAACGGATTCTTACAAGTTCACTTAGAAGATCTCTCTCATCGGACACATGTGTCGCCTTAAATTCTCCGGTTGAAAGATCTACGTACGACAGCCCGTAGGTATCACCTTTTTTATATATTGATGAAAGATAATTGTTTGATTTATCATTAAGAAGCGTGTCGTCTAAAACAGTACCGGGAGAAACAATCCTTGTAACACCTCTTTTTACAATACCTTTTGCGTGAGCAGCATCTTCTATCTGATCGCAGACTGCGACTTTTATACCTTCTTTAATGAGTTTTGCGATATAGGCTTCAGCCGCATGATGAGGAACCCCACACATAGGCACCTTATTGCCACGTGCAGTCAAAGCGATATTCAATATGGACGAGGCTTTTTTTGCATCATCAAAAAACATTTCATAAAAATCACCTAAGCGAAACATAAGAATGGAATCAGGGACGCCTTCTTTGATGGTTAAATACTGCCTCATCATTGGCGTAAGAGTTGCTTCGGAATGTTTAGTTTCAATATTCATTCAGTATCGACTACTTTATATTGTTTATCGGTAATTAAATGTACTTCCGCCGATAAACTCTCTTAATATAGATGTGTTAGGGACTTCTCTTGTTGAAATAGGTACAAAGATATCTAAAAACTCCAGTAATCTGCTTGCTTCAACATACTCTTTTTGATCAGGAGTAACCTCGAGAAGATACCGTGCAGCATAATCTTTTAAAACTGCGTGCTCGTAAATAAGAACCGAGTTAAAGCATATATCCACACCTTCCTGAAACCTGAATATATTGCGTTCTTCACTTTCCCGTACTGATGGCCATCTTTCTAATGTGTTTGCAGCGCTATACGAACGGAAAAGCTTGTCTCGCACAATACGTCTGAGTAATCTGCTATCTGATGTGAGTATGCGATTGTTATTATCGATACAAAGCTGTGTGAGCGCACTCACAAATATTTTATATTTACTTTTTGCAGGAATAAGGTGAGTCAATTTATTGTTTAGACCATGTATTCCCTCAACAATAAGCACACCGTATGGTTGCAGTGAGAATGTATTATACTTATCGATTAATCGTTTACCAGTATGAAAACTAAAGGTTGGTGTATCAGCTTTTTTGCCACTCAAAAGCAATTTGAGATGTTTATTTAATAGGGGCACATCAATAGTATCAATAGACTCGTAGTTTGCAATACCGTTTTTTTCTTTTTTTATCTTGCAGCGATCAATAAAGTAATTGTCCAAATTAATTGATTTTGGCTTGAGTCCATTTACGCGTAACTGTATCGCGAGTTTTTTTGCAAACGTAGTCTTTCCGGAAGCTGTAGGCCCCGATATGAGTATGATCTTTACCGTTTTCTGTTTCTTTGTTATTGCGTCAGCAATTTGTGCTATTTTCTTTTCATGTAATCCTTCAGCGATTTTGACTATTTCACTGATACCACCTGAAATACTCAATTCATTTAAGTCTCCTACATTTTCAACTCCAAGGATTTCGTACCAATTCCGTGTCTCACGATAGACATTAAAGAATTTCGGTCTATTCACAAAACGCGATACTTTTTTTGGGCATTTAGTGCTGGGAAAAGACAACACAAAACCAGGTTTTTTTAAGTATAGTTTAAAGGCATCCACGGTTCCTGTTGAAAAAGCCATTTGTCCAAAATACATATCCATAAAATTACCGCAAGATACAACAGAAAGCTCAGTAACATGGGTATGACTTAAGAACTTCACTTTATCTGTCATTTTTTCTTTTTTAAAATAACCTAGAGCTTCTTCAAGTGAGACAGTTTTTTTGATATACCTCATATCATCTTTAACTATGGTGCACATTGCCTCATGTATTTCTTTAAGTAATTTTGATGTTAATGGTTCCTTCCCATTAAAGTCAAAATAGTATCCATTTGAAATAGACATACCAATAGTGGTGCGTGCCTCAGGGAGTACATTTTTTAATGCCTGCATAAGAATATTAATTACAGTACGTCTATACACAGCTTTACCTGCGGGATGGCTCAGCGTCACTATCTCTATTTCGCAATCCGAACCAATATGATAATCAAGCCCCACAAGACGGTTATTAACTACTGCGGCTAGCGGTGGAAGTTTTTCACGTGTAGGAATAAGAGGTAAAATATCAAGAATTGTTTGGTTTCTCATTACCTTAAGTGTCTTAACACCCTTTACGTTAACCTTAAATAAATCCATATCATCCTTGGTATAATAGTTAGCAGTATAATGTAAGCGCTGTAACCCTTTTAACTTTTTTGTTCACAAGTTCACCGGGAGCATACATATCTATCGCGTCAAATACCGCTATTTTATTTGTTCTCGTTCGCCCCGTCATCCTGTTTGGATTGCGAGGACTTTTTCCTTCAACCATTATCTCAACATCACTACCAATAAGCATCTCATTCTTTTTTATATTCATTTCTTCTTGCAGCTTTAATAATATCTGATTCCGCTCATCTTTTACTTCTTTTGGAACATCATCTGTACTTTTTGCTGCGTCTGTTCCTTCTCTAACCGAATATTTAAAAATGAAACTACCATCATATTCTATCGCTTTCATTACCTCAACAGTTTTTTGGAAATCATCTTCTGTTTCTGAAGGGTATCCTACAATTATGTCAGTGCTTAAAGCAATATCGGGACATTGTCTTCTCAGTTTCTCTACAATACTCATATAATGTCGTACAGTATATTTTCTGTTCATCGATGCTAAAATCCTATCAGAACCGGATTGTATAGGAAAATGGAGATATTCACACAATTTTGGAAGTGTTCCAAAAAGCTCAATGAGGCCATCTGTTATATCTTTTGGGTGTGATGTTACAAAACGGATCCTTTCAATACCAGAAATATTATTAATTTTCTCGAGTAATTGGGGGAATTTACTATCTAATTCCCCCTTTAGAGCCATTCCGTATGAGTTAACGTTCTGTCCTAAAAGAGTTATTTCTTTATAACCTTCTACTGCAAGTCGCTTTATATCATTGATGATATCGTTTTTAGGCCTACTGACTTCTTTTCCTCTAACGTACGGAACAACACAATACGAGCAATAATTATCACAGCCGCGCATAATAGGAACAAATGCTTTAATTTTATTTGTTCTTTGTGCTCCAGATTCTTCTACCGGATATTCATCTGTAAGTGAAACATCTATTAAATATTTGCGATTTACAGAAGTTTGAGAGATAAGATCAGGTATTTTATTTATGGCATGCGTCCCACACACGAAATCTAATGCAGGCATTGTTTTAAAAAGCTCTTCTTTGTGTTTTTGGGCCATGCACCCACAGAAACCAAGTATTAATTCTGGCCGTGAATCTTTGATCTTTCCATATTCTCGCATCTTGCCAATTGCCTTATTTTCAGCAGATGCGCGTACCGAACAGGTGTTAAATAATATTATGTCCGCAGTAGCATCATCATCAACAAGAGAATATCCATTTTGTCTAAGTAGTCCCGATATCACGTCAGTGTCACTAACATTCATCTGACAACCGTAGGTACGGATGTAGACCTTTCTGGGCGCAGATTTTTCATAAGTCTTTGATTTTTCAGGCATTTTTCGTTTTTCTCCTATTCCAAAAAAAGAGAATTGAAGGGGACAAAAAATTCAAAAGAAAAAATCTCTTTTCGGGCGATTTTGATGTTTTTAAAAAGCAATCCCAGTACCTGTTTTTGCTCATAACAATTGAGGCTTTTCTTATTGGGCTGATCCCTGCTAAGAAGTCCTCTACACGATGCATATAATCTTCTGAACGCTCCCGCTCAATCTATCTAAGTGCTTGCAATGCAAGCTGCGCAAAGAACGGGGTCAGACCTACACATTTGACAATTCAGTTTTGCAATTTTGTATTATTTTATTAAATTTTTGATTCTTCAGTCTACTAGCTTCCATTCTTCTAGTTATTTGACTTACACCTGAAACACCTATCTTATCATCGTACACTGATCTTGCGACTTCTGCTAAAGACATATCTGTCATTTTTCTTAATAAGTAAACCATTATCTTATTTATTTCTTGCTCGTTGATGATTCCATGGCTTTTTATCTTTTGCCTAATTGTATTAGGTGAAAGATTTCTCTTTGTAATATTTCTTAGATCCGGTAAATCTCTTGTTTTTCTATCCACTGCTATATACTTTTCTTTTACTTCCCTAACAAAGTCATCATCGCCCAATATACACCCTACATTTATTTTATTATAAGGACCGTCTACAATATTATTACTATCTACTTCGACATATTTTCTGTATTCGTTTTTATTTTTATTAAAAAACCCTAGTGTAAATTCTGTATGCATATATAGAGGCGCTGGATCATTCAATACATAATATCTATAACTGCTCCATTTATATTCCTGAGGCTTTTTGTGTGTTTTAGCTTTTACGGGATTTAGATGCAAATAACGAGTTAATGCCATTAAATAATTATCCTTATCCACCAGTATCGATTTATATCTTCCTTGAAATAAATGTCCTGCTCTTTTTGTTTTAATATTAAAATATTTTGTATAGCTTGAATTTATGAAGTGCATACATTTGCATAAATTGGAATGGGGAGTTTCTATGAGAAGGTGATAATGATTTGGCATTAAACAATAAGCATGAACTATAAGTCCAAATTTATCGTGTGCGCTTTCTATGTATGACAAAAACTTTTCATTATCTCGCTCAGAGCCAAATATATTCTTTCTTTCGTTGCCTCGTGCTGTCACATGATATAGAGCTCCTGGATATTCGATTCGCAGAGGTCTTGACATCTTTATACCTTTCTTAAATAATGTAAATCATATCACAAACATTAATAATGTCAAATGTATAGGCCTGACCCTTTAATTGTTTGCTCATTTCTTCATTTGCAATAATCCGCCCAATAAAAGATACGTGTCTATAATACACATATTTACATCTAGCTGATTAATCTCATTATGAATTCCTTTATTTGTAATGTTATAAATAGCTTCAACTCGATGGCCCAAGTCTTCGACTTTTGATTTTAAAAATTTCTTTCTCGCCTCACTATCTAGTTCTTTATCAATAAAAGCCCATATTCTATTAATATATTTTTCTTCTGAAACATCCATCTTTTTATTTTTTCCATAAATATATGGAGTTGCTTGTGACGAAAAAACAGAATCTGCAAATGTTTTAAGCATACGTCTACATGATGTCAATGCTTGTGCCCACTCTTCAGGATTATTTGAAGCAAGCCTATCATAACTAGCAATTAACTGCTGTATTGCTTCAGGGCATTTTTCAATAAATGTTTGATTAACCATATTTCTTGCCTGCTCAAATATTGTTTCAGTAATATTGCCAAATCTTAAGGTATAATTAATCCTAAGCACATAAGTATAAACTGCATCTCTAATTCTTGCCAATAATGATTTCTTATTACTTATATCTGCCTGTATTTCTAGCTTCTTATTTTGTATTTTTTGCAAAGCATCGCCATATGTCTCTTTCACTGTTTCCCAACTACCAGCAGACATAATAGATCCTTCCCCCCAAGACTGCTTGTCAACAGAGGGCGTAAATTCAGAAGGTGGAACTAATGTCTTAAGATTATCTTCGGATGTTCTAATTAGAACTTCTAATTGAGGTACTGATTGAAGATAATACCAATGTTGATCTTCATACAATTTCTTTTGGGGTTCAGGTAAAGTGCTAACATCAAGCCCTGGTAAAGGAACTAAAGCTTTCCTCACAGTATACCTACCAGACCAATGAGCAAATTTCTCAGCATCATCTTTTTTAATGGCATGAGGCAATGACTTATCCTCATACCCCACAAGTTCAAGAGTTAACCAATTCAAGACATCAAAATCATTGCGCAATCTAGCAAGTTTTTTGCACTTTGAAATTATTAGCTCTAAAGAAAGTGCATTACAATCAAAGTCAGAAAGAATCTCCTCAGACAACTTCAATAATTCTTCATTTTTAGTTTTTGCGCTCATAATCACACCTCTTCTATTTTATCTTTCCACTCTTTAATCTTTTTTAAATCAGCATCCGTAAACACAGGATGATTTTTGAAATCACGCTTAGGAGTAACCCACCCTTTCTTTATCCAGTAATAAAGCCCTTGGCGAGTAATGCCTAATTCTTTTGCCGCTTTACTTAAATTATATCGTTTCTCCATAGTGATGCTACTTTACACCTTTTGTCATATTTTGTTAACTCATTTTTAATAGGGGGAAATAGATATAAAATATCTATTTCGGGAGGGCGGGGGTTTTCTTTTTCTTCTGCTTTTTAGCAGCAGCTAGAGAGCTGATGCACGGATTACGAGCCATTCGTGCAAACAAGACGCAAAAACATCAAAATCGCCCCCATAAAAGAATTAATTTTTCTCTCGGCCTGTCATCCTCCTGCCAACTTTTGATTCCTGTAGATTTTTTCTCTTTTACCATTCTTATCTTCTCTATTCTTCACTTTGCGCAACAAGTTGTTGCGCATTTAAAACAATCACTAATCCGCTATTTCTTCATCTTCGCAAGGTGGATACTGCAATGGTGCTTTGCCGACAGATTCTAATATGACCGGCTTCAAATCCCATTTCTCTGCCTGCATTATCTCTTTAAGCTCAATAGAAAATTGCCATCCGTCACCATAATCAAAAAGAAAAAGCATTTTGTCACCCGGTTGCTTAAAGACTTGTTGTATCTTCGTACGTTTGACACTTTTCACGTGCGGCGCCGGTAGCTCGACATCATCAAGGTCATAAAAAAGTTCATATGCTTTTTTAGAATTTTGAGGCCGATTAAAGTCACTGTAGAACCCAAAGCAATGGTCAAAATAAAAATCAAAGGCTTGAGTAATTACCTTAGCAAAGTTATACAGGCTCTTCGTTTTCGCGATTTGAATTTTGCGGATAATTCGATTTTCTTTTGTTGGAGGATAATCGCCATAAAGCCATACGTTAAATATGTAGTACCAAAGTACCGGTTTACCTTCAACATATGGCTTCTCCACTTTGCCCTTTCTCTTTGTCACTTTAGGCTTTTTTTGTGGAGTGGGAGCCAAATCATCGATTACACTAGCTACCTTATGTCCACAAGTGCCACAAAATCCTTGAAGAACAACGACACCATGTAATTCCGCGTGATAATCAACAATAGTGACGGACTTCCTACACTCCCCACACCAGACATTACTTAAAAGCAACTGCCTCTTATCTAATGGCAAACCCATCCATAATTTCAATGCTTCTTTTTTCATAATTCCCTATGTCCTGTTTATGTCCCGTTTGTCCCCTTTGTGTCCCCTTGAGATAGATCTTTTTTCTCTTCCCTCTTAAACGCTGAAACAGCGGATGTTATTTCTTTAAATGAAACCGGATAATAGTTCCAGACTTCAACCGATAGATTCACAACCAAAGATTTATCATTTAAACGCCTGACTTTGTAATGCTGATGCACATGCCCGCAGAAGTTAAGCGGCACGTTAGGATCAGCGTTTTCCGGCCGGTGCGTCATGCATATATCTTTTGAGCCATTATGAATATATATCTTTGTGATGATTGTCTTAAGGCTGTTGTTCCGGTCGTGATTCCCTTTGATAAAAATGAATTTGCCGTTAAGTTTTCTCTCAAACTCACGATAGCGTTCTTCTCCGCCCTCTTTCCCTCCCTTAAAGATAAAGTCGCCAAGAAAGAATACCGTATCGTCCGGCTTCACTCTCTCGTTATGTTTACGGATAATAACTTCATTCATTTCTTCAACCGTCTTAAACGGCCGCCCACAATACCTGCTGATATTTGCGTGCGAAAAGTGATAATCCGATGTCCACCAGTAGTTCATTGTTTTATCCTGTTCCCATTTTAAATTTTCCTATATCTTGTACTCCTGCCAAGGCCTATGCGCTCAATTTTTTTAAGCCGAATCAATTTGCCCAATACCTGAGCTACTGTTGGTAACGCTACTTTGGCGTTTTGCGATATATCCTTCGGCGACGCTTCGTCAACAGTTTGCAAATATTCCCAAACAGCTATTTGTTTAGGCGACAACAATTTATCGATATTCTCTTTAGACAAAAGTTCAACAGCCAGTTTAGATTGTTTATACACCACTGAAAGAAAAAAATCCAGCCATGGAACAATGTTGGGTTTCGGCTTATCTAATGTTTTCTGGCTTTTTCGTAACGGCATATAGTAATCAGCTTTATTATCTTCAACTAGTTTTTCATGAGAAACATATGGCATGTACTGATAACCGGCTTGCAATAAAAGCAAATTTGTAAGAACACGAGAAATACGCCCATTTCCATCCTGA
>JAVCCP010000032.1 GCA_030765405.1 Candidatus Ancaeobacter aquaticus
CTGTTTCTTTTTTCGGTGATCGTTTGCTATCCTGTTTCTCTTACCCTACTTCTTACTCTTTTCGAGATCGCTTCCTCGCTTCGCTCATCGCGATGACTCCGCTAAACGTCATTTCGCAGAAGTCTTATTGTATTGAAGTATACCATAAATTATTTAAAATTTATTATTTTTTATTCTAACATTCAAACTCGCTGGCAAAACTAATGGTTTTGTCCGGTGCAATGCTTTGATTCGGGTCGAGTAGATGTAATATAGTTGATGTACTTAAGCATGCTTTGTATTCCCTGTTATTCCTCTCTTTCGATATGTGGAGTGTCACAATATTCTGCCATATACAACAACATCAACATCCCTCACAGAACCGTACTTGCGGATCTCCCGCATACGGCTCTTCAGTAAATCTCACCCAACATGCGACCGTTCATAAAAGCTATGGACAATATGTGGTTTGGGCAGTGGATAACGTTTACATATTTCAGGGACACCATACTAAATTCAGAACTTCATACATGGGATCCACAGCAATCTTACCTAAATAGCTGCGAATTAATAGTTTCCCCGGATAGTTTGTGATAAAATGCTTCAGATAAAAGATTTTTTTTAAGAGATTTAATTCTTCAAAAGTGATTTCTTGGCGCACGGGACGGATCACTTAATTATTGCAATCTCGTCATTGATACATATATTATTGTGCCTGAGGGTGGCAGCTCCCCTTTTCTACCATTATCAGGCAACACGGACGGTCGGAATGCAAATCTTTTTGAGGAAGTCATTATATAGTACAAACAAATAAAGGTAAATATACTAAGATAATAATTCACGATGCACACGATAGTCTCATTAATACAAGTAAATACAAATAAATCGGGACACTTAATTATTGAGTATAAAACGGTTTGTTGATAAGATAGCCATAGAATTCTGGGCATATTGCCTGATGGATAATCACGTGCATTTCATAGCAGTTCCAAAAAAGTAAAAATAGTTTCTCAAAAGGATTTGCTCAAACGCACAAGCTCATGTGAATAAAACAAAGAACAGATATTTATCGGATAATTTCCTGGAAGAAGAAATACTCGACTGGGGGGAATATTTGTTAGATGATATTGATGATAAGAAGAGCCAATTTTTATTGGGCATGTCGACACTGGTAGACCATTAGGGGATCAAGAATTTATAGAAGAAATCGAAAAATGTGAAGGAAGAATGCTGAAACGGAAGAAGCCGGGGCCCCAGAAGAGATTAAATTAAGTGTTCTGTCACTGGAACTACATTAAAAGTTTTTGCGGCAATAATAAATTTTATTTTATTTGATTTATTGCTATAATAAAAAACGAACCTAACTCTTTTAAAATTTAAAATACATTTTAATAAACAAAGGGTGTAGTATGAAGCTATCTCGAAGGTCTTTTATAAAATATTCTGTAGCCGGAATCGCATTGGCAAAACTTATTCCTCTCTCGCATCTCTTTGCCGCTGTCAAACAAGTACGGCCGGATAAAAAGATATTTGTCCCCGGCCTTGCCAAAGCAAGTGAGTTTATTAATCAAAAAAACGGTAAGACATTCATTGCAGGATACCCCGTCCAATGGTGGATAGATAAATACGGGCTTCCTTTAACCATAAACTATGCTCCCGATATCCGTAAAAACATCCGTGGTTTCAAAAATGTTTTTACTAAATATTACCCCAAAGGTGATATTCGCTACGCAGTAAAAGCCAATGCGCATCCCACTATCCTATCCCTGGTCAATGAAGAAGGTGCCGGAGCGGATGTGGCTTCCGAAAATGAGGCAAAATGTGCCCTCCAAGGGAATATAGATCCCGAACATATTGATGTAAATGGCAATTCAAAATCAGAAGCATTGATCGAGATGGCGTTAAAGAAGAATATGCATATCGTAGCGGATAATATCGAGGAATTCCTTGTTATCTCCGCATTGGCTAAAAAACATATGTCAAAACCCAAGGTTGTCCTGCGTCTTGCCGGTTACGATCTCAAAAATGTGACAGACGAAGGTGTATTTACAGCCGGTAAGTGGTGTAAGTTTGGCGCTAGTATCAAAGACCTTCCACGTTTTTACTCACTGCTTCCTAAACATCCTCACATAGATTTTCTAGGATTTCACACGCATATAGGTTCACAAATAACAGCTATCCAACCATATAGCAAAGTACTGGGCAAGCTTATTGAGTTTTCTAAAGCCCTTAATGAGAAAGGCGGAAAATGCAGGTTAATCAATATTGGCGGAGGGTTTCCTGTCAGTTATTTCAAAACCCGTAAAGAATGGGACGAGATATTGGAACTGATACGTAATGGATATATCGCGTTACAAAAAGGCGATGATTCAAAGGTATGGATCTGGGGTGGAGAACCGGCCATGTTTATGGACCAAACCACGGGAAAAATAGACCTAAAAAACTGGATCGGTGAAGAGTCCTATTCTGAGTTCCCACAACATCTTATGCTTGAAGCTATTTTTAAAAATAACGTTACAATAAACGGCCAAACTATGAACGCGGTAAAGGCATTAAAAAGCATAGGTGAACCTACTATTGTAGTTGAACCGGGAAGAGCTATTGCTGAAACGAGCGGAGTTTCCTTAATGAAGGTTACTGCCATAAGGAAGATCCCAAGCGGCCATAACATGATTGCTGTGGATGCAGGATCTGTTAATTACGCCGACTCAATTGCTAGAGACTATCTAATGCGCCGTTGGACACTAGCTGAAAACAACAAGGAAACGGACAAGGAACCATTTGACGCATTTGTTGCTGGACGGCTCTGTTTTAATGCAGATATAATATGCAGGATAAAAAAAAGATTCCCGAGAAAACCAAAAGAAAATGAGGCCGTACTAATACACAACGCGGGGGCATATTGTTCCCAATTCTTCGCGGCCAATACTAATTCTTTCGCAAGGCCTGCAAGGGTTATTTGCTATGAAGACGGCTCTGTTGCATACATAAGAAAGAAAGATACATACGACGAGATATTCTCACAGTAGTAAAAGGGTACGCTTCTAAGTATCCCCTTTTACTTGGTCTTACCAGAAATATTTATCCAGTCAGCAACATTACCTAATAATAATGAAGAAAGAACTCCGCAAAGGAAAAAGAATAGACTTCCGCGGATTCGGGACATATCACACTATCAAACTTCCAAGCAGAATCTATCAAGACCCCGTCACAAACAAGATAATCTCCATACCATCC
>JAVCCP010000033.1 GCA_030765405.1 Candidatus Ancaeobacter aquaticus
AGGAAACGAGAAACGTTTCCAAGGATTGAGTCCCCGTAGGGGAAATTATCCCCCCTTCTTTACGATTTTGAAGGATTTATCCGCGAAAATCTAGGGGGGATTACATCGTATGAGAGCTAATTCTGTGCATCCTAAACATCAAGCCTGTTCACTACGTATTCATAAATAAAAGTAAGGAACTTACTCCTCTTCGATCTCTGCTAGCAATTCACCTACTTCAACGTCATCACCTTCTTCAAAATATATCTCAGTCAAAATACCTGATACAGTGGCAGGTACTTTATATGATTCACTGTCATCACCCGTTACCTCAGCAAGTATTTCACCTTTTTCAATAGGATCACCTTCTTCAAATGACCAATAGGCTATTGTTGCTCCTTCAATCTGTTCATCATAGTCTGGCAATACAACTTTAACCATAATCTTAATTCCTCCCGTTCACGTTAATAATATAATTGATACTATATTCAAATTAAAAACAAATTCAATAACTTTTTATATTTTATTTTTTTACTTGATCGGAATACTTCAGGAATGATTCTTCTGAACGATACGAACTCCTTACCAGCGGTCCTGAGTACACATGCGCAAAACCTATTTTTTTTGCTTCACGATAATAATATTCAAACATTTTAGGTTCAACATATTTTACTACTTCATGGCAGTTTTTTTCCGGTTGTAAGTATTGCCCTATAGTAACAATTTCAACCCCACTCTCTCTAAGTTTCCGAAGCGTGCCTGTTAGCTCTTCATCGCTTTCACCGAGACCGACCATTAACCCGGATTTTACATAGTATGAACGATCTTTTATTTCGGAGACATATCTTAATATTTCAAGCGAACGGCTGTATGAGGCGTTTTTTCTTAAAGATGGATATAACCGAGAAACCATTTCAATGTTATGACCAAAAACTTCGGGTTTCTCATTTAATACCGTCATAATAGATTCTGTATTTCCTAAAAAATCTGAAACAAGCACCTCAATGGTAACTTCATTGTTCTTATTCCGTATAGCCCTTATAATATTTCTCAGGTGCACCGCTCCGCCATCAGCAAGATCATCACGTGTAACCATGGTAAGCACCACATGTTTAAGTTTTAGTTCTTTTACGGCATGTGCCACGCGCTCAGGTTCTTCTATATCTACCTTTTGAGGGTTCCCTTTTGTCACACTACAAAAAAGACAATTTCGAGAACAAACGGTTCCGAGCACAAGAAATGTTGCGGTACCGCGTGAAAAACATTCCCACTTATTTGGACATCGGGCACTCACACATACGGTATTAATGTTACTTTTTTTAAGTAATTCATTGAGTGAAAAATAATGGTCTTTTTGTGGTAATGTTCTTTTAAGCCATGATGGAAATGATTTTCGTTCTGTATGTATAGACATAATAGAATAATTAACGCGCTTTCATATGTATGGATAAGCCTAAAGCGTTTTGAGCGGCTTCCCAATACCCTTCAGTAAGTGTTGGATGAGGATGTATTATCTTCGATAGTTCCTCAATTGTCATTTTCTTAGACACAAGAACTAATGCTTCACCAATAAGATCGGTTGCTTCTTCTCCGACAATGGTTACCCCGAGAATTATTTTTGACTCTTTATCATAAATAATTTTGTAGAAACCTTCCGTGGCTTCTATTGCTTGTGCTTTTCCAAGTAACGCAAAAGGACATCGTGCAATATCGTACGCTATTCCTTTTTCTTTTGCTTCTTTTTCATTAATTCCTACGGATGCTACTTGAGGATGAGTATATACACATCTCGGTATAGTAACTTCGTTACTTTCATTTTCGCCATCTTTATTCATGTTACATATACGGTCAATAACGGCAATACCTTGAGCATATGCCCCGTGTGCATACATTGATTTACCGTTTACATCACCAATTGCGTATATATGCGACTTATCCGTCTGATAAATATTGTTTACGGAAATAAATTTTGTATCTTTATAGGCAGAGCACACTTCATCGCACACTCCGACTCTTCCCGTTGACAAGAGCACTTTCTCAACATCAATTATATCTTCATTATGCGCGAATGATATTTTTACGCTATCTGCGCTCTTCAGAACGTCTTTAACAGCAATTTTCGTTATTATCTTTACCCCAAGTTTTTTTAATGAAGTTTCGAGTGTTTTTGCTGTTACCATGTCCTCATATGGGAGTATATGGTCACACATCTCTATAATCGTCACTTTAACGCCCATACAAGCGTAAATATAGGCAAATTCACACCCTATTGCCCCACCGCCAATAATTGCCAGAGATGCAGGTATTTTGTCGTTATTAAGAATACCTGTGCTCGAAAA
Source organism: Candidatus Ancaeobacter aquaticus (assembly GCA_030765405.1). Taxonomy (NCBI): domain Bacteria; kingdom Pseudomonadati; phylum Candidatus Auribacterota; class Candidatus Ancaeobacteria; order Candidatus Ancaeobacterales; family Candidatus Ancaeobacteraceae; genus Candidatus Ancaeobacter; species Candidatus Ancaeobacter aquaticus. The sequence goes on from JAVCCP010000033.1 coordinate 2,319, forward strand.
TATGGTTTTTTCATCTGTTTCAACACCAGGTATTTCAGAGGGTTTTGAACCTGTTGCAATAAGAATATATTTTGTAGTCAACGTTTCTTGATTACTGTCATAAGTGACGGAAACTTCATTATCACCGATAATTAAACCTAATCCATTCTTTATATCAACACCGGCACTTTTCACAACACCTTGAACATTATTAGATATTTTTGATACTAATAGATTCTTTGAACTTATTACTTCAGGATAGTTAATACCAATATTCTCTTTATTGGTTATAAATGGGTTATCTTTAGTTTTTCTCAATGTGGATGCGTGATTAATGAGGTATTTCGTGGGTATACATCCCCGATTTAGGCATGTTCCACCTAGTGCGTCTTTTTCTATGAGCACTGTTTTCAGTCCATTTTTTCCTGCATGGATAGCTGCAGCATATCCTGCCGGACCACCGCCAATAATAGCTATATCATAGTCATACATATGTCTTCACCTCACTCTTTTTAGTCTATGTATTTACGCATTTTTTGCAAGAAAATAAATATAAAAAAATGGAGCTAGACACATGCATATCTAGCTCCATTAGTACAATGCAACAATCAGAATTAATTAGATCTTTCAACGCCTTCAGATTCAGTATATGTCTCAGATAATGGCTGCGCTCGTGTATATCCTGTAGGTGTATTAAGATTCTTTGACACTTGAGCCATATTTTCACTTTCGTATTTTTCTATGAGTATCCCAACGATCAATACGCCTATCCACTCTTTTACCGTCTCAGGATATTTACTCAGTAGTATTTCTGCAATTAAAGTGTTTTCCTCTTTAGTAAACAGTTGACCTTTAAACAATTTCTCCCGCATAAGATCTGATGCTTCAACACCGACCAACCCGCGCGCTTCATGATAATCAATAGCTCCAATAACTATGGATGAGATTTTATCAGTGTTCCTCACCGGTGACATTAATATTTTATCTACGAATATTTGCTGTGTTGACTTATCAAGCTCTCTGGCAGCACTTTCTACAAACTGACTGTCTCTTGCCAATTGTTCTTTTACTGCTTTAAGATCATCTGTTCTAATTACATCAATCAGTTTATCGTTAACCACAGTAAGAGCCAATATTTTATTTAAGTAATTCTTCAAATCATTGAGTTGTTTAGCGTTGACTATAGGTTTATTACTCTTCTTTAGATAATTCATTTCAGCGTAGATATTAAGAGCGTCCTGTATAGCACCTACTTCATCAAGCCTTAGTATCGTTACGCGGTTTGCAATCAACCCTTTAAGATACTTTGCACTCTCATCATTATTTTCGGCTAATACTGCCAGAGCATCTCTGGTTATAGCATTCTTTGGCATATTCGGCATCATATCAAATATCAGTGACTGCACGAACTGCAGGGCCCTTGGTGATTTACCAATTGCTACTGCTGCTTCATCAAGTGATGCACCTTTACTCATCATATCCCTTATTATAATGGATAACAGTACACGTGCCTCCTGATCATTGAGAACATCTTTGAGAACATCTTTTTCAGACAATAATTGTACTGCTCGTTTAATCAGCATATCACGATTAATATCTTTAGGAACTTCCACAACAGGTTTTGGTATGGTTATCGGAACAACCTCTTCCACTACAGGTTCTATAACTTTCGGAGGGACAATAGTCGCAATTTTATTAAATAAATCACTAATGACCGTACCGATAGGCTGGATCATCTTGAGAAAGAAAATAATCGCACCGCCGAAATAATATGGATTAAAGATCTGCGCGCCTTCTGCGGTCAAAGTCAGCGTACTTGCATGCCCAACAGTCGGCATTGCAAATAACGCCCCTACTATAAGAATTAATATATAAATTCCACGTTTTGTCCTTGGACTAATTGCATCCCATCCAGCCCAGATCCCGCTGGCGGCTAACAACGTTAGAGTATATGTCCCTTTTAGTACGAACCAAACAGCAGACCCGACAAATACCGGTATAGAGATCGCCATAGCCGCAGCCTTAACGATTAAAGAAACAGTATAATTAACCGATTTAGCTTCAATAACAGCTCTAAATGTATCTATTCCTCCATGCCATACCTTAGCAATATTTCTTGAGAGGATATTCATTTTCTCTAATGCACGTGCGCGTCTTCTTACCCTGAGGTCTTTTACTCTAATAACTTCTTTTTCCTGTGCCAGCTCGATTATCTGCTTTTGATTCTCAAGCTTTTTCAAATAGAGTTTTATACCCCGCGAAGTTCCCAGTATTACGCGTCGAGTATATTTATGGAACACTTTTCTCTTATCAGGGGTCATCTTGCGTACCGTGTATGATATCTCACCCGGACCGATTATCACACCGGTTTCAGCATCATGTTGCGGTATGTGGTTAAAGTTAAATGTCAAACCGGTTATCCCTAAGGGATATTCGTAATTCGCTTCTTCTTGCTGGTTATAGGTGCCATTTTGAATCATAGCAACCAGTCTTTCGATTTCTCCTCTTATCACTTCCATATCTGCCGGCTTGAATCCGGCATTACCCATCATAGTTACATCTTCTTCTTCGACATATTCTTCAGCTTCTTCTTTAAATCTCCTTAACCCTAAAAAGAGCGGTAATAAAAGAAAAATACCATCATAAAGCGGCTCGTCAAAATCAACGCCCGGATTATTCTTTTTAATAATATCGCCCCTTGTACTATTTCCAAACACCTTATCCGAAATTGACTCTAATGTATCGTCTTTCTGTGTTTCATAGCTAACCATTTTATGATCAGGCAATTTTTCAAAATCAAATACATTGAATCCGCTTTCAGCCTCAAGTGAATTTATTGATGTAGTAAGATGTATAAGGCTTGGATCAATGTCAAGCCCGTCAAAATTCAATTTTATGCCGGTCGCCATAGGCAGTCCGTATTGTCCCGAATAAGATCTGCTTTCGGTCATTGCTTCAAGTATTTCATACTGATATTCATCTATCTTTTGAACAAGCTCTACAGCCATTTTCTGTAATTTTCTTGCTTCTTCACTCTTACCTTCAGCATGCAGCACGCTAGCCTCTGTATGAAGGATCTGAACCGCTTTCTTCAATCCGAGTATATAGTGGGTCGTATCTTCAAAATTAACCACTTGTTTACCATCCCAATACGAGGCAACTTCAAATTCTGCAAGGACACCTTTTATCTTCACATAATCGGCCTTGTTGTATTTTCCCCAATACTTCACTTCCTTGACATGATCGGTTCCGATTTTTGTCATCATAGAATAGATCAATTGGGCATTAAATGTTTTAGGATCCTTTTTAGCTAGATCTTCAAAGAGCCCTGACAAAAGCGCCCATGAATGCACATCAAGTGCTCTTCGGGTATCAACGGTACCGTCTTCAAAAACCCTTTTACCGTCTACCATCTTTGACGTGAGGTTATTTACACCGCGGTTAAACATTCCGTCTTTTTTATTGTAAATAACATCTGCAAACCAACTCAGGTTGATACGCAATGCAGCCTCTATCTTTTGCGCTTGATCACTAAGTTTTTTCTTCTGAACAGGATCAGCTTCTTTATCGGCCAATTCCTTAAAATATGACCCCCACAGCTTCAATGATTTACGGGCATCTATATTCTGTTCTGCAGACTGTATATTGTTTTCTTTGCCGTCACGGACAAAAGTATTCGCAAACCCACCGTTTGTCGCCTGCCTTTCAAGTATTGATGAAACAAGCTCTTCAGCCATACCTACATATGCCGTGTCCTTTTCATGCACCGTATAACGATACAAACTCATCAGGTACCATGCATTATTACCGATCTCAACATCGCTTGCAACGATACGGCCATTGGAGTCAAAACCGTTCGGGATCAATCCTTTGAATTCACCCTGTTCTTTTTGCGTTTCGATAATTTCATTAATCTGATCAAAGGTCAACTTAGCGTCTTTATAATCACCTTTTGACATCTGGTACAATGTCGCACGGGCCTGAGTATAAAGATCCGCGTAGAACGTTTTCTCTGCCGTCGTCCATAATCCATTCACCATCCGCATATTAAGTATCAAGTTATCTCGTTCAGTGTGAAGTGCCGGATGCGGTTCCTTGAAATCAAAAATGTCTTTTCCAACAAGATGCTCTTTTATTTCCACTATTTTACCGGGTATTTCTTTCAATTTCCTTAAAAATAATTCTTTTTTGCCTTCAGTAGGATCGCCAATATCTTGGTCCCTTATAACACCGAATTTAATATAACTGCTTAGCGCATTTGGATCAAGATGTGCTAATACAGCTGCGATAAGATCCTCGTTTGATTTAACAGTGTCAGCCCATGCCTTAAGTGTTATTAATCGTCTTTTATGCGGAAATGCTTCTTTTCGTGCTTCTAATAACTTCTGATATTGTTGTGTTGCCTTTCGGTAGAGCGGCACGATTCTTTCATTAAACGCTTTTATGAACCATCGTTTATTTGTTGCATCTTCAGTAATACCGTTATCGCGATCCCATTCATTCATAAGCGCTAACGCATCCTGATCATTATAGAAAATATCAAGAAAATCAGTTATGGCAAGTTTTGCCATAGCATCCGCGCCATACATTTTCATGAGCATTTTATTATAGAACGCTTCATTATCTTTATTTGTCAATATATCAAATTCACCGTTTGCAACTTTTGTTTTTAAGCTACGTAAACGGGCTTTCATCCTTTTTGCTTTTAGCAATTTTTTTACTACATCAAGATTATCGAACTTCTGAAGCATTCTTTCAAACTTTACGGCACGTGTACCCACAGAACTTTTTGCCTCTTTTTTAACACGGTTTATGAGATCACCCAGCCCCATATCATAAAAGCGTGCTATGTAACCCTCTGTTTTTACCCCAAAGGTGGTTAGCGCGGCTTTTACATTCACATTTTTAGTAACATCAACGAATTGAGAGTATATCTTTTCTCTTATAGATGCATTTTCAGGTTTAGAGAGTTCACTACCGATCTTACTATCAAATGCCGCGATCTTTGCTTCCAACTGATCAATCATATACTTATTTTGCTCTACTGAGCGACCTATCTCAATTCTCCTGTCAAGATCTGCGCTAATAGGATCCATGAGATCAAGCTCTGTCTGCTTAACCTTTGCAAGCTCGTATTTAGCTCTATACTCATCATACAATTTAACAAGTTTTGTACGTTCAGCCATAAATTCACTAAGCGTAACATTATCTTTTATGAGATCCATAAGGTTTTTGACAAATGTTTCATTTATAGCGATATCTCCACCAAACCGTTTACGCAATCTTTCCTCTTCTTTTATTACTTTTTCTTCCATCAACTCAGATTCTTTGAGTTTACCGTCAATAAATTTCGTTATAATCTCTTTTACTTGCTCCGGCTGATATCTCGAAACCTTCATCATTGTGCTGCCCAAAAGCCATTTAAAATTCTTAAGGCGTGTATCATACAGTGTTTTCCATTCATTGTATCTCTGCAGAGCACTTTTCTCTGACTCAAAATCGCCAACTCGTCGTGCATTTAATAGTTCATATTGAGCGCCAATATATTTCTTCCTCGATTCTTCAACCTGCTTATATAGTTTTATTGCATTATCAACGCTCTTCATGCTTAATTTGAGCATACGCATCGTCTTCTTTATCTTCTTATTCCTGTCTTTAAGCGTTTTTTCTTTTTCTTTGTCATATGCCTGTTTTGCTATCTTTTTCTTTTGTATTTTTTTAAGTTCCGTATCGTTGGCAGTTTTTTCTTCGGTTAACTGGGTTGCATATACTGTCAGGCCATCTTTTAGCATTGCAAGAAGTTTTCCATCATCATATGTCTTCGTCTCAAGTGTTTCATCTATATCTTTTAAACGCTTTTCGTTTTTACTAACAATATCATCGACCTCTTTTTGCAGCTCCGCGGTAAACTCCTTATGGACACCAGTATATTGCTTGTGAAGATTTCGTACAAACCACCTGAGATTTTTCTCAGCTTTCATTAATCTTTCTTCAGTATTTTCATCGAGTATTTTCTTTTGATAAATATATTCATTATTTGTCATCTTTGCTTTAGCAATGCTAAAGAGAGATTTTTGTATTCCTTCATAGTTTTTAATGATAACGCGTAATTTCTTGGCGTGTGCGGTTAATCCTTTCACTGCTTTTTCCAGTTTTCTATACGTTTTTTTCTTTGATTTGACCCCTTTTATCTTTGCCATTTGCTGTTTGTAGTAAGCGATTTTCTCCTTGATAATGTTTTCTAACCGTCTTAATTTGGTTCTTTCCGTAGTATACTTCGTAAGCAAATGCTGTATGGTATCCTGTAATTTAGTATTAATCTCTTCAAACTGAGCTTTTTCTTTTTCTTTGCGTGCGAGTAACAATGCGTCATCAACATCCACTTTTTTACTTTTCGCTTTTTTTGTTACCGCTTCAATTTCTGATTTTTCAAGTTCAGGCAGTTCACCCTGCTGTCTCAACTGCATTGTGCCTCGTGCTTCTAATAAAAGACCGTCAAGTTTTTCAGTTTCAGCATCACTCAACCTATTCCTGAAACATCGCTGAAAGTCTGATCCCTGCATAACGAGCATTTGTAAATTAAGGAGATCGTCTTTTTGTCCATAGCCAAGATTTACCTCATTTAATAGAGCGATCATGGTCAGATTCAGAGGAGACGTTTTTGACCAATCAAGCAAAAGATCTACCATTTTTTTCTTAAATGCATTTTGATCGGCATTTAGTTTAGCGCTAAGTTTTGCTATTTCACCGATAAGTTTTTCCTTGAGAACAACATCAGTTTCAAATTCATGTTCTTCGATCTTACTCTTTAATTCTTCTCTTAATGTGACCAACGCGGCATGTTCCTTCGATCGTTTTGTGAAACGCTCATTTATTTTTGTATCTTTTACATATGACGAAACTTCCTCTAAACGTTCACCTAGGAAGATTGCCAGCACACCCGCGTCTTTTTTGGTAAATTTCTTTCCTTTTATTGCTTTTATTAATCTTTGAATATTTGCCGATATATCTTTATTCATCTCGACATTTGCCTTCAGCATCCCTACGACATAATCTATTGAACCCGCTTCAGGAATAAAATAATCTTCCTGCAAAATATCCGCGTAGCCTACTTTTCTTGGGCCGGGCATTCCAAGAGCTTTTGGTCCCCCCAAGATTTGCGTAGGTGTTACGATTTCAGCGCCTTCTTTTATCGATTCAGGATCAATGCCTAGTTGTTTTACCCGTGTATCAAGCTCAGATTTCAATAATTGAAATTCAAAAAACGCGCTCAGTTGTGCAAGACGAGCCATGAAATACGCTTCACGGGTAGTTGCCACATCGTCCTGTGTTTTAAGCCCGTTAGAGAATTGTATTAAAGTATAATCCATAGTACCTTTTGTGGTTACAGCAAGATCAGTTGCATTAGCTATTTGTTGTGCAATTCCTTCAAGTTTATTATTTAAAAGCTGTATTTCAAGCTTCGCTTCACGTAAAGTTTCTTCATAATCTTCGCCAAGCTCTTCCAGTGCTTTTCTGGCTATCTCAACCTTTATTTTTCGTCCTTTAGAAACATCGACCGGGAACCGGACAAGTATACCCGATGCAAATATATCTATCTCTACCGGCTTAAATCTTTGTGTCCGTGCTATTTGTATATCTATATTCGCTTCACTCATCTTATCAATAGCGTTGCGAACCTGGGGAATACCGGCAAAAGCCGTTTCTAGCTGTTTCTTTAAATAGTCGTCGATATCACTATCAGATCTTGTTTTCAATTCGTTTGGTCCTATTACACGTAAAAGAGATTTGAGTGATCCGCCGCTGATCTGCGAAAAATCTTCTTTTAATTCAATTTTTGTCGCAGCAGTAACATTAGGTAAATATCGTCCAAGTATCCGCTCTATGCCCATCATCATCATTTGTTCTTTATTTAACTGCATTTTTGAAACATCTACTTTTGCTTTTGCGGTTTCAAGGGCCTGTTTGCTTATTAGTTTCGCTCTATACTGTCTGTCTACTACTCTCAGTGCCTTTTTCGCGCTGATATAGTTACTTTTTGCTGCATCTGTTTTAAATTGTGCCTGCAGCATATCTACATATATCCGCATTGCGGCTACTCTCGCTTCAAGTTCTGACACACGAACACTCGCTTGGGCCTGATTGACACGGCTATCCATTTTCATATTACGCAAAGCATTAATTTTCACTTGTTTTGGCTCTATAGTAAGTTTGAGCGACGAAACTTTAATGTCTGCTATTTCATTATCTGTGGTATACGTCATCTCATCGCCAACTAGGTCCGCAGCCCGTAAAACTTCAGCACCTTTTAAAGGATTTTCCTTTTTCACACGACGTGCTTCTTTCTTTTCCGCTTGCAATGCCTTTTTCATTCCGAGCACCTTTGGATCATTTGAAACATACTCTTTTATAAAATCAGCCATAGTTAGCTTGACTATTTTACGTTTATCAGCTTTTGTTACTTTTACCGCTTCCTTTTTCCAGATATCCCTGTAACGCATAAAAGAATATTTTGCTTTATTGTATTCTTCAAGTAACGCGGTCTGGTCGAGCTTCAATTTTACAAGTTCTACGCGCAAATCAATTAACCGCAACTCTGCTGCTCGCTGTTCATCCAGCTTACCGGTCTTTATCCGTTGCTGTTGGCGAGCAATTTTTTGTTCTACAAAATTGATTTCTATGCGTTTTCGCTCAAGGTCATAATAGGTAAAATCAACTCTATCCTTCGCCTTATTGGCTTCTACCGGAAATCGCGCTTTCATTTCCGCGAGCTGGCGTTCAGCGGCTATCCTTTCGGCTTCTTTGGCAGCAACAGCCTTCAGACGTTTCTCTCTAGCTCCCCTGCTTTCACCTCTGCCAAATATCGCTTTCAGTAGAGAGAGACCTGTTTTAACAGGATTTAACGATAGGTTTATGGACTTCCCTCTCTTTCCTAGACGAACATTAACTCCTGCACCTCCCGGACCAACATAAACACCATCAGGCGCTATAGATCTTCTTCTTATACCTTCCCGTAAATTCTTTAATCTTACTATCAATGCTTCTTGCGCCTTTATTTCACTTTCAATGTCATATCCTTCTATCTGAGCACTCTGTCCTCCGAGATCACCAGTTAAGAAGCTATTATCATCAAGATCCATTGCTACCATAATCGGTGTATCAATAGGCTGAAGGAGCATCGCGTTTAATTGAGCGCGGCTATCAGCTATCTCCACTTTCAGACGAATCTTTTTTCCATTGAATATGCGTATTTCTTTTTCTATATCACGTATCTTGAATGTCGAATCTCTTACTTCAGCGTTTTTCTTTACAGCCAAACCGCCGGTTAAGCGCTCGGCTTCTTCTTTCTGTAATTTAAAACGTGTCTTGTACAATGTCAGTGACCTTTGCATTTCCTCTATAGCTTGATCGATCACTTTTATCTGTTTTTCTCCCCCTTGAATATCAATTGCAAGATCAAATCCACGGCTTACTATCCGATTGACAAATGACTGCTTTTTATACCCAATCTGCTGCTTATATGCATGGGCGGCTCTTCGCATAGAATTTCTATTTGCGGGTGTAAACCTGGATATCTCCCACCCAACCCTAAAATCACCCGGAAAATCCTTAATAAGCGAAAGATTGGCTCTAACATCTCTCTTGCCGGCAACCTTTCCTTCTGTCTCAGCTATTTGCATCATCAAGTCATAGTCCTGAAGTGCAAGCATACGCTCTTTAAGCATGGCGGAAAGACTACCGATTGAGGTAAAATTGGTAACAACAGGATATTTTTTTAATATTGGTTCAGCACCTTCAGGTCTTTTACGTGAAGGCATACCCTTTCTTTTTCTGGTCACTTCAGGAGCTTCAACCCTTCCTATTTCATATCCTGCCGCATTTGCACTGGCAAATCGAGCAAGGCTATAGGCCTTATCCTCAATAATTGTATCGCCTTCATCCAGTGATTTCAAAAGCTCGTCAATACCAAGACTGCCCTTTTTGTATTCGTCTAGTGTCTTTTTTAAATTGTCAGTAAAACTTCCCACCGTATCAATTGTCGCGCCATACATACTTGCAGACAACTGTCCTTTAATTTCCGCACTTTCTTTTCTATCGGTCAATTCTTTTACAAGCCTCACCCACTGCTTTTCATTTAATTGCAGTCGTAACTTAGAAAGCTCAATTCTAAGGCCACTCTTCGAATCGTGGATCGGTATATCAACACTTACTGATGCATGCGGTTCAAATTTACCCCGCTGCGAGATAATTGCGGCACCACCGACATTAGCTTTCGGCAACATTTTCGCCCTTTGAACACGCTTGAGCGCATTCAGATACTTCTCGTTAACCGCTTTTCCCATAAGTCCCGGATTAATATCATTCTTATAATCATCAAGTACCGAGAGCGCCTTTTCAATTGATTTTAGAGGATCTTCACCCTTCAAATTAATACCCGTCTTTATCGGAACATCATCCGGAATGGGAAGCATCGAATGGATCTCTGTCTGAAGATCAGTGTTCCTCCATTCAGCCTTGATCAACCGTTTTTGCAATTCCAACACCATATGTTTCGCTTTTGGAATATCAAGTACCTCAGTTTTTCCGAAATAATTTTTATCGATAGCCGTTTCGTACCCATCACGTTTTACTTTCGCTATTAAGTCCTTGATAGATTGTATCTCTGCTTCAGTAGAAAAAAGTTCCATCCAAAGGTTGGTCATCTTCGATATCTCGGCTCGTACCGTCATCTGAAACTCGGCATCTTTCATCTCAATATTAATCTTCGCTAGCTTAGCAGCCTCAAAGTTTTCAAGCGAGCTGGTGAGAGTACCCCCAACTCCTAAACCTAATCCCTTATCACGATCAACAGCAGCTAAAAGATTAACACCCGGATGCAATAATTTTATTTCATCAAACTGCTCCTCTGATGTTGCCCGCTCTACACGTATAAGTGCTCGCTGCACATTGTTAGAGTTCCTAACAGCCATACGTGCCGCTTCAGCAAGTCCGAGTACCCGCGGCGGTTGTTTCAGTGGTGTTGTAACCGGTCTTTTCGGTGAGAGTTTTGCAAACTTGGGTATCGGAACATACTTATAGAGAACCTTCTCTATAGGTATACCCTTATTGATCTTCTTGAGAATTTCTGCATACGTTTCGAAACGAACCATTTCGCTTTCAAGAGCATACTTTTCAAGTATTTCCTGTGGGACCGCTATTGATTTAAGCATCTGAGTAACGATTGTGCGCGGAATAGGTTTTCCTTCCGGCATAGCTTCATACTTCTTCTTTACCTCAATAAATTTCAGTATTTGCTTATGTATCAATTCCCGCTGTAGCTCAACAATATTTAATATATGGGTCTTTTTGATTTTGTTCAGGAACTGAAAGATATCTTCTATTTTTAATCGTTCTCTATCGATCTCAATTGCGGGTATGATAACTTGCATATCTTTAAGACTATTTAAATCACCACGGATATCACCCAAAAGCTCATTAATGAGACCTTCATTTTTTAAACGTCTATTCATTACTTCTATCGCGTTTCGTATGAGGTTTGCGTCACGTGGATAGAAGTCACGCGTTGCATTAACTGTCTCCGATTCACTTTGCACTTTTGGCACCTTGATATCAGCAAGCTTTATGAGCTCGTCTAATTTATCAATAACCACTTGTATACGCTCTTTATCAGCCTTAACTATATCAGGATTCTTCAAAAGCTTTTTTAGCTGATTCTGTAAAAGTATAATACTTCCGTCAAACTTTCCTACCGACAGATTGTGTAGCTGTTCCATATTTATCACAAAATCTTCAGCATCATCAGACAAAAGTTTCTCTTTTTCAATCTCACTGTCTTGCTGAAGCATTCGTTTTTCTTTCAGAAATGCCAGTGCTTCCGGTGCTTTCAAACGTAATTTACCGAGGAACCTATCAACAACTTTTATGTCTTCCTTTTCATTTTTTATAGCTTCCGTAATCTGCTTTTTAAGATCTTTAAGCTTCTGCTCGAAAACAACTTTCCCTACAGTATTATCCGCTTCAAATTCCCTTGCTAAATAGGGATACTGGAAAAGGAAATGGCTCGGAGATATTTTCTTATCCTTAACTCCATCAAGAGTGTATATCACTTTTTCAATAAACGCCAATTCGCTTTTAAGATCCGTACCCTTAAATTTATACGTGTCTATGAAATCATAGTTATCGATCTCTTCATATGAAACATCTCTGTACGGGATCCCAAGTGATATTATTGTCAGCATAACTGTTCTTTTCACTTCACGCGTATCAGTTGTAAGATAATCCGTTTCGATCTCAGCCGCCTCTTTCGTTTTAGCTAGCAAGAGCTCGATCTCCGGCAGTAGATCCCGACGGGATATAATAGATACATCATACATATCCTTTAAAAAAGCATATCCTTCTTCGAGAACCGAAAGTTCCGGTTTAAGGAAATCAGGGATACTATCTGAAATTCTCTTTATGTCATCTGTTATATCTTCAGAAATTAAATCTCTTGTTTCTTCCGCGACATATGATTTCAATGCCTCAAGGGCGCTCATGACCGCATGCGCAGCCTCAAGGCGCGGCCTGACTTTATTAATTTTAAGGTTCTTAAACCTGTCTGAATTCTTAAAATCTGGGGATAATACGTCTTCAAAAGATATATCACCGATAGGAACACCCGCCTCAATAATTTCCTTTATTGCCGCATACTTTGATTCACGGTACTCATTGAGAGGTTGTTTATATTTCTTAAGAAACTCAACCAGTTCTCTTTTATTCAATCTTACTATTGGATCACCGGTATCTAAAATCCTTGCTAATTCTTGAATAACACTTTCGTCATGCAGGGGCACCCTAAGATCAAACAATCGTTCGAGCAGCGGATAGATAGCCGTCGGATCATCCTTGAATGTTTCAATCGCTATGGTTTTAGCAACAATTTTCTGCCTGTCACGTTCATTAATCTGTTTATCGCGCGCTTTTTTGAGCAGTGTAACTTTCTTATTATGTTTTTTGAGATTTTTATCTGCGCGTGTGCGTGTTTTAATAGCCGTTTCAAGCGCTGCATGTGCGTTAACAAGGTTCTCTTGATGCATTTCCTTGAGCTTTTCGGCTCTACCAACAGCTACTTTCTTGTTCCATTCAATAAATTTCTTCGCTCGGTCAATCGGCCCGTAGACAAACACTTTGTATCCTTCAAATGCCTCTGGCCTCATTGGTGTTGCAGAAGCATTTGGTTCCCTTTTCTTTAATGCACGTAATGCCGCTTCTATTTCTCTTTTTACTTCTTCTACACGTTCCATTTCATCATTAATAAGTGTTTCAGCGTCATCAAGTATCTTAAGATGTTTTTTTGTCTTAAGGTGTTCTTTTGTCTTATCGGTACGGTTAGTGCCAATGATAATGATATCTCCCTTGAGTTTAACGTGATAGTCATTAAACCTCCTGAGCTCCTCTTCATAACTATCAGTAAGACTTCTTATGAGATCCTTTTCAGAATATGCCCCGCCAAGCTTTACCATATCATCTCTCAAGACATTAAGAAGATTGACGTAATAATCTTTTGATCTTGTGATTTCAAGATTATACATATTTACCGCTTTACTCACTTCAAGATCAGCGTCAGTCATTGCCTCATCAACAAATAATTTATCAACGGTATTGAGCTGTTTAATTCCGTACCTGCATGCATCTACAAGGATGTTGTTAAGCTTGAGATATCGCTCTGCCTGATCCCGTTCTTTTTCATTTTGTATGATCCACCGATCGTTTTGCATGAGTTTTACATTGATCTCCTGTAACGTTTTTAAGCTGTTTCTCGCTTTTTCAACCTGTTGCATATTAATCCATTTACGCCCTGTCTCTATAATTGGACCACCGCCTATCACAAGAAGAATCAAAACAACTATCAATATCTTTATAGAACCGCTCCAGTATTTGCGCAGTTTTTCATACCGAGGCTTCCAATGATCCCTTACAACCTTTTCTGCTTCCTGTTGTATTTGCGACTGAGATTGATTGGAATCCGGTGGGGTAGCACCCACTACACCTGCCATACCAAGCAAGATCGTATCAAGCGCGTCATTATCTGTCTGCTGACCTATAAATTTCAGCGCGGCCAAAGCAATGAATGGCATTAGCACGAGCATTTTTACTGATTTAGAAGCCTTTTCATATCCACCTGAAAAAAGTGTCGTCAGATATGGTTCAAACAAATATGGTGCAGCTATCATGGATATAAGCACCAGCAGGAATATACTCAGCGATAGCGGCCCCATAACACCCGAACCATACATAATGAAAGCAGTAGAGTTAAGTACCAGTAGTATTACTCCATATCCTATGGAGAATGGATGATCCCATGTTATACGAACTACCGATCTTTCAGGAGGCTTTCCTTTTAGCGTTACAAGAAATGAAGCCTGTGGGTCTGTTAATGTCGCCATTGTAAAATTTTTCTTTATCCAATTACTCAGATCTCCCACATAATAATTTTTTGAGACCTTGTTATATATTAAATCAAGAGGGAAAGTAGGAATTGTTACAAAAAAGAAATTCCATATATTTGACACAATTGTGACTGTAGAAAGTAACATAAAACCTGCACCCACTACCAACTGCCATGTAAATGCTAATCCCGACATGTATAAGAAAGTATATCCGGCAATAGCATATACAAACTGCATTGGCGAATATTTTTCTGTGAATTCTATTTTTTTATTAAAAAATGGTATTGTAAATTCCCTTTCAACTTCTTGCATCCACGGATAGATCGCATATTTTTCAGCAATTGAAATTGGCAGCGCCATCAATGTTTTACGAATAGCATGAGCGGCTCCCTTTGCTGTATACGGCATAGTCCCGGTAAATGCTGCAGTCAAAGGAATCCAGATCGTTACCAATTTCCATAAATGAGACCATCTGCTTGGTTTAGCAACACCATCAGCATCATAAGCTAATTGTCTTCTCCAGACTAATGCCACAAGAATCGAATTTGGTGATGACATCATAATAACAGCAGGTATCGTCCACGCTGCTGCTAGAGAAGAATATAAAATAGGTATTTTTGAAAAATTCATAACAGAAGAGAGTAAAAACAACATTATTAGACCTAACGTAGCGGGAAATTTAGCCAAATTTGTAATAACATCTTTCTTCTCCACACTCTTTAATCGATTAGGTAATATAAGTTCGCCAAAGCGTCTTAGCAGCAACTCAGTTGAGCCAACACCAAATTTAAATGCCTGTACACAAAAAGACATAAAATCTGCTGGGCTTCCCTCACCTAATTTACAAAATGTAGCAAATAAACCGCGTAACCCTGCTCTCATTCCGGCACGTAATACAACATCAAGGTCTTCAGCTACAAGTGTTTCACCCTTGGGAGCCCACCCACCGGCAGCTTCTAACAACTCTTCCGACAGAATACAATTATGACCATTACATGGAGTAAATCCGAACAATGCTCTTAATGGAAGGAAAAAAGCCCAGTACCCTCTTTCAGCAATACTTTTTACTGAAGATAAATATGTTTCTTGTGGATTTATTGTATATGACTCAAACTGAATAAACCCAATCCCCCATGAATCTTTATAGAATTTCTTGATCTTCTTTTTATCCGAACGTGTGGGGTAAATCTTTCGCAACATTTTGAATTGTTCTTTATACATTGTTCCTTTGAGAACTAAAGTATTGTCAGTAGTATTGTAACTATATTTTTTAGGATATTTATCAATAAAATTCTGCAGATCATCAGTATACGGTAATTCAAGTTTAAATTCAGGCTGACGAAATCTTTTTGATAAGCCGCGTACAGCTTTCATGGATTCCTGTTTAACTAATTCAGTATCAGCATCAAATATTAAATAATCAGTAGCTTTTATTCCTCTTCTTTTTAAAGTTGCTCTTGCATTATCAAGATTTGCGCCTTTTACTCTTGCCCTGCCTTTCATTGGGCGGATAACATACTCAATATCGTAAGTTTCTGCAAATGCCTTGATCCATATGTTTCTTACAAGATTCTCCGGTGTTTTAAATCCTTGAAACGGCGCTGCTTTAATTTCCATTTCATCATAATATCTTTGTACTTCAGTTGAAAAATCCTTCACCTTTATTATTCTATCGAGCAATTCTTTGACCGCGTCCGTATCAGATATATCAATCTTCTTATCCAAGATTTCCTGTCGTACTTTTGCAAGAACAGTATCTACATTTCCTGGATTTGCTTTTTCCCATGCTGCACGATATTCTGTTGAGTCACCGTCATTACAAAATTGTATAAGTGCCCTATCTTTAACTTTACCGATTCCAGGCAAGCCATCATACATTTGATATGACTCAACAAAAGAGCTCCTAAAGTTTAATGCCGCTTTAAAAGTTAAAAACAGCACATCATTTACGCCTTCATCTGTAAACGGCAACTGTGTTACTTCAACAGGATTATATTCAATCATCTCCTCTTTTGATAACAAAGTTGGTAATTCCTGGGGTTTCCCTGCATCTTTGTAGGCGGCAATGATAAAACCATACAATAGGAAATACAGTGAAAAAGATATGAATCCAAGATTTGGCACAAAAAGGAGTAAATTAGTGATCAAATACAACCAAAAAGAAGAAGCTGATAATGTTCCGATAGAATAAGCCGCAAGAGTATTGATAAACCATGGTGACAGCACATACGAAATCAATCCGGCGATAACTGCGCTTGCAGAATATAATACTGCATAGAAGTAGGCTTTCTTAACAAGCAGATTAAGAAAAAAGTCTGAAGCACTACCTAACATTGATGTTGATGTTACTTCCTCTTGCACAGTTGGAGTTGCTAAAGGAGATACTTTTGCAACAAGATCAATTAATTGTATTGTTCTTTTTTCATCGAGATCACCAATTTTAACAAGTTCTTTTTCAAACATATCTTTATTTGTGTTCATGGAAGCGACCCGGATTTTCCATGCGCCTATCTTGCCATGCATACTCAGTATCATATCTTGAATATTATTATATCTATCAGTCTCTATAACATTGATCGGCAACTTATCCTGGTTTTGCGCTTTTTCAACTGCGGCAATAAATTCATCTTCTATTATCATTAAATTATCTTCAATTGCTTTGATATGATCGTTTAACGCCACGGTATTTACTATCCGTTTCTTTACCGACAATCCCGACTCGCTTTTGTCAAATTTTATCGCAAATTGTTTTATAAGACTTACTGTACCTAGATCAATGCCTCCCACTTCTGTTTTTGTTAATTCCTCTATCTGGTTTAATGCTGAGTTATATTCATTAAGCGCCTTCAGTGAAGTAACAGGTGTAACAACTCCTTTAGTCAACTTAGTTAACACGTTTTCGAATGCGCCCCTAACAAATGACGACTTTTCAGTTTTTAACAAATCCTGTATTATAGGAATAGCGGCTTGAAGCCCTAATTTGGCAGCCGTATCCGATGCAGCCGTACTTATAATAATATCGGCATTTTTCAGGTTTTCCAAGATCGCCTTTTCGGCTTCAGAATCATCTTTAAACTTCCCTAATGCCCATACCGCGGCAAACGCAACATCACTGTCAGGATCTTTCGTTGCGGCAGCAAGTACGCTAATAGTGTCAGGATTAGCGATAACACCTAGAATTTCCGCTGTTGTCATTCTAATCTTCGGATTCTCATCTTTCAGCAATGCCGTTAAATGCGTTTGTAACGTATATTTTTCAGTTCTTTGAGCAATCACAGTAATATTATTCATACCGTTTTTAAGCCGCTCCAGACGCACTTTGTCAGTCAACTCCGCAAAATCCTCTGCGAGTTTTTTCTGGTATTTTGCCCGTGTATCATCCATGTCAGCTTTTGGCTGTGCAAGCCGTGTTAGAAGAGTAACAGCTTCTCTTTTTGTAAGGAGATTATCGCTTTCCAGATATGTTCTGTATCGTTCAATATCCTCTTTAACCAAAGGCCATTCCATAGCTTCTATATGGGTAAGCCTTATCGGATAATATCCCTTTTTCACTTCAAGACGAAGGTTTGCGGCCAGATATTCATAATTAGAAAGAATATCATCGGCAATGAGTATATCAAGACTAGAAGGAGAAGAACGGAACTGCGCGCTCGCGCCATGTAACTCTGCGCGTGGAACATAACGAGCGGTTACCGTTATTTTATCAGCGGCCGTATCAATATTGAGTGACTCTAAAGCGCTCGTAAGCGCATTATTAAGATCAACATACTCTTTTGCATTAGTCCACGCATCATCAAATTGTTCCGCGTCAAGCCAGACTCTTTCATCGAGCCGACCTGCACCCTTATGCGCCTGTATAACCGGCACCTCTTTACCCAGCTTTATAAGTTCACTGGCTATAGCTTCCTGAACAAGTACACTTTCTTCAGTTTGATAGGCTTCCTGTAAAGACGCTGCCGCGCGTGCATTATCCATCTCGGCAAGTTTCTGTACCGCATTATATCTTACGTATATGTTCTTATCATTTAATGATTCAGTAAGAGCTTTTAATGCAGCGTCCGCATTCTTATATAACCCTAATGCGCGAACAGCACCTAATCGAACGGTGCCGGCACTGTCATTTATAGCGTTTACAAGTCCACTTAACGCGGATTTAACTGCTTTTTTCTTGCCGGTCAACAACCCTACAGCATTTAATCTCTGACTAACATCATCACTCTCAAGACTTGTTACAATTTGCTCTTCCTCACGTTTAACACGATCTTCTTTTTCAAGCTTTTGTTTTTCGATCTTGGCAAACTTTTGTTTTCTCATTTCATCGCGTTTAATGGCACCCGACACATTACGAGCTATTTTGTCATATTTGGCATTCAACGCACCAAGAAGCTTTCTCGCCTCAAGAATACGTTCCCCAACCTTTTTAAACTTACCGTTAAAATAGCCGCGGGATGCAGAAGACAATTCTTCTTTT
Organism: Candidatus Ancaeobacter aquaticus; assembly: GCA_030765405.1. Classification (NCBI taxonomy): domain Bacteria; kingdom Pseudomonadati; phylum Candidatus Auribacterota; class Candidatus Ancaeobacteria; order Candidatus Ancaeobacterales; family Candidatus Ancaeobacteraceae; genus Candidatus Ancaeobacter; species Candidatus Ancaeobacter aquaticus. The sequence continues at coordinate 21,198 of JAVCCP010000033.1, forward strand.
GCACTGTTTTCTAGCGCTGCAAGTTTTTCTTCTGCTACCTCTAATGAAATATCATTCATTGCTAAAAATTCGTTTAGTTTTTTAAGATTTGCAAGATCTGTAATGGGACGATTATTAAGGACAATATCGTCAAAGCGGCTTACCATATCTCCGAGTTCTTCAATGATACTCGTCACTTCGTTCAAGTCATCTGTGTATACCTTTACTTCTGTATCGAGTGTTTCAATAAGTTCACGAGCAGCAGATATCTGATCTATCATTTTATTTATACGTTTTTCTATCTGGTCATTAATAGCATCTTTGAGATTTTGACCTGTCCCATATCTATCTGCAGTCTCTTCAAAAACGGTCATAATGTCCAGTATGTCTTCTTCTTTTGCATTAATAAATGATATAAGCGCTCCAACATTCGTTATGTTACGGCTAATTAATGTCGTTACCGCGCTCTTAACATCTCCGATTCCGTCAAGATTTGTATTTATCTGATTAATCTCCTCATCATAATAGATAGCAAGCTTTTCCTTAAATAGTTCATTTAAACTCACCTCTTTATCTTGAGCGAATTTTTCTCTTACTGAAGCGGGACTATCTTCTTTATAATTCTCTTCTACCTCTCCTAACTGTATCCACAGTGAACGAATAGCAGTAAGAGATGGTATTTCCGCTTCTCTTTGGATGAGAATGATCTCAAATTCTGAAGAAGCAATGCCTTTAGCTTTTGCTTTTTCGCGCGCTTTTTCAGTTTCTTTTTCTAATTGCTCTGCAACAATTGATATCTCTTTTCCTAATGCATCAATTTTTTGTTTTCTTATCTCAAAATCAGTTTTGTTGACATCAGATGCTTTATATGACTGTATCTGATTATCAATTGCAATCACTCTATCATTAAATAAACGTGTTGCTGTCTTCTTTAAATTGTCGAATATATTTTGTTTTTCAGTTTCTTTTTTATTTTCAGCGGCGATACGAGCATTCTTTTTGTCAGTAAGCTCTTTTTTGCGTGCAGCATTTTTATCTTCTTTTAATTTTTCAACGTTGCTTGCGAATTGCGATACTTTGTCTGTGATGCTCTGTACATCTGTCCGTGTCGTCGAGACAAAATCTTGCTGCTGCTTAATAAGGTTATTGATTGCCGCATAAACATCTTCATACACAGCCATTTTCGAACCATACTCACTCATAATACCCTTAACGATATCATCAGATTTTGTTACCCCATCGGAAAGAGATATAAGCAACTCTTCATGAACACGTTTCATCTCCAACACTACAGCACCCTTCGCGTCTACTGTTTTTTCTTTACCTGCAAGGTCTTTATAATGTTCTATACTATCTTCTTTTCCCGAAATTAAAGCATCCAGTGTCCGCAAAGGCTGCAAAGCAAATCTAGACTTCTCTTGAATTTCTGCCAAATAACCCTTTATTTCTGTGATCTGTTTTTGGGCTTCGTTGCGTTTATCTTTAACGTCATCAACGTTTTTACGTGCAGTTTCTATCGAATGTTTTATGATCATCTCTAGCGGAACAGAAAGACGATTATTCTTGGCAACATCGCTGTACTCTTGTTTCAGCTGATCTATTTTACCCGTCAATTCTTCATCAAGAGAAACAACTCTTTTTGCTAGTTCATTGTAATTTACATCAATTACTCGAAACTGTTTTTCTTTATCTGCAAGTTTCCCTGTTTCCATACTCTCTCTTGAACTATTGATATTTGAAATAATATCTGCGTTTATCAACACCATTTCAGATCCAAAATAAGAGCTCAATTCATCCAGAGCTACAGCGGAAGATTTAATGCGTGCATCAACGCGTTCCCTTTCTTTCCGGACAGATACCATCGCTTTTTCTTTTTCATCAATAGCTTTCCGGATAAGCTCTGCTTTATGTGTTTGCTGATCTGTTACCAGCACATCAAGATATGGTTTCTGGAGAGAGGTAAGAGTTACAGATGCAGCACTCAAAAGTTTTTTAACCTCTGCGGCTTCTTTTCTAATATCCTGCTCTTTGAGACCGTCATAATTTACCAGCAATAAATCAAGATCCTTTGCACCATCCATATATACTTTTTCAGCACCAGCCATAAGCTTGTCAAGATCATCGATCTTTCCTTCCTTGGCAAATTTAGTAAAATTTGCCTCAAGGGATGTGTACATTTCATTGAGACGAGCCTGTACCGCTATTACTTCTTTCTTATAGCTTTCCTGTGCTGTGTTGTAAGAGCCGGTATATTCTTTCTGTAACGTATCTACCTCAACTGCCAGAGCCTCAATTTTCTTTTTTAGCTCATTGGCATGCCCAATTACAGTGACAGGAACATCTGTTGACTGCGCAATTGCTATAGCATTATTAAGATTATTTTGTGCGCTTCTTATCTGAGTGTTTACTTTATTAATGTAGTCTTCTTTAGAGATAAAATTATCCCGCAGGTCATACTCTTCACGCATAGTCTTTAGAGGAGCAATTGCGTTTCCAACAGAAACAATTATCTCATCAAATGCTTTTGTTGCTTTTTTGACTGCTTCTAGCTCTAATGCAAGAAACTCGAGGTTACTCATAATGTTTTCATACATTGATTTATCGTTTTGGTGCAGATTCCTCAAACGTGCTATCAATTCATTATTTCTTTCAGTCAATATGCGCGGCTCATTTATTGCCCACGCGTCAAGCGACGTAATATCATTTTCGCTCTTTTCCAGCGCCGCTTCTATTTGTGCTCTTTTTTCGTCTGAAAGCAGTTTTGTCATGATGTCAATTTTCTGCTCTAAAGAAACACCTTCCATATCTATATCAGAGTATCTGCGCAATAAATCTCCCATTTCCAACGTATAAATATCTGCTTTTATCTTGTCTGCTTTTCCCGCAAATATGTCATTTTTTTGTGCCGTGAAAAGGTTTTCTATCGTTTCTTTTTCATACTGCACGAGCCCGTTAATTTCAACTTTATTTGTTTCTACCATTTTCCTGTAATTATTAAGATCGGGATTATTCAGAGCGCTCTCTGTTACACGTGTTAATTCGCTCCCAACAGCATTTAAGACCTCATTAAGTTCTATAATCTTATCCCGTGATAATACGGTAATCTGCTCTTCAAGCGGGTATTGCGCATATTGCCTCGTAAACCCAACAATATCCGCAAGCGATTTCTTCATCTGAAGGATTTTATTATGATAGGTATTCAGTTCTTCCACTGCCTGTATAGAACCGGCATAATTTTTTCTGATCTCGGATATGTCTGTCTGACTAAATATCTTTGTTCCATTATAATTGAACTTTAAAGCGGCATTGGTAAGCGTTTCCAACTTATTCTTAATTTCGGAAAGTTGTTCCGGCGTAATTTGTTCGGTTATTTGTTCTGCGAGTTTTGCTATTTCATTCAGGGAAATTAATCTATAGGCATTGACTGCTGTGTCGGTAATACGTTTTTTTGCTTCTTTAACAGCTGCAGCTGTTTTAAAGAGGTCGGCATCTTCTCTGTTTTTATCTATTAGAGTTACTATTTCATCGACTTTATTCTTGGCATCGACAATACTTGTCTCATTTGAGAGTTCTTTAAGCATACTGTCGAATTTATCACTGAATCGTTCACGTTTTATGCGTGCGTACTGTTGGCTCATCTCCGACAATGATTCCTGATCACTCTTTATAAGGTCAATAATGGTTTGAGCCGACATATCTATGGTTTCCTCATACATTTCATACAAGCCACCAAGTTGTTCAGTGTATATAGACATATACCCGATATTCTCTTCTTTCAATTTCTTAAGGTCTAGCAAAAGGGCGTTTTGTGTTGACTGCACTGATCGCAAAAGCGAACCAAGCTGCTCTGCAAAGTTTCCGTCCTGCACCTGCTTCATAATACTGAGTTTCAATGTCTCATTTTTAGAATCTAGGTAACTTTTCAGTAGGTTCTGTATTTGTTTGAATACATCTTGTGGAACAACATCATCTATTGCTTTATTTGGAGCGGTATTAAATGTTTTCATTTTCTGAGTAATGGTTCTTGCTAATTCCATGATGGAATTAATTTTTTCATTCACTTGCTTTACATCACGTGCAGTGTCGACTTTTATGCTCATCAGCACATTCTGCGCATTATTCATTTTGTTACTGAGATCCTTTCTCTCCTGAACAATTGATCGCATTAATATCGTTATTTTTTCATTCACATTAGGGCTTGCGACAATAATTTCGTTTGAGTTCTTTTTAAATTCATTAAGCTCTTCAACCATCACGCCCAGCTCAGCATATTCATCTTCCATCTTAACAAGATCCTCTTCAGCTGACTTAAACGGCTCGCCAAGAACACCCTTTTCCTGACGTATAAATACATCATCAATTGCATCAATATCATTCTTTATAACTTCTACATCCGGAAGCAACAGGTTCGCACGGTTGCGAATACCATCAAATGACTGTTCAAAATCGCCAAGTGCCGTGATTGTTGCCTGCTCCTGTTTTCTAATAGTTACCACTTCTGAAACCAAACCTTTTAAAACGCCATCTTGTGCGGCAATATCTTTATCCAGAGACGCATTTTTTTCGTCGATTTCTGTTTGAGCTCCATCAACAGATTCCTTTATTTCAGCTATAGACGAAATAGAAACTTTATGCTCTTCTCTAAATTCCTGGAAAGCCTTCTCTGACTTTTCATAAGAGTCTTTGAGTTTCTTCTTCGCCTGAGACATTTCCTCTTGAATAGACTCCGCCAACCCTTCTTTTATATCCACGATCTCATCTTCTTCAAATTGTCTTACCGTCTCATCAATTTCACCGATAATATCAATCACCTCTTCAAAATCAGCGTACGAATCAATGAAGAGCTTGCTAATAACCGGTGTAAGTTTTTCAAGCTGTTCATAAAGATCAAGTGATTCTTTTTCCATTGCAAAAATACTATTTTGAGCATCTGTTAACTTTTTATCTTTGACATCATTTGCCTTTTCCTTAATCTCATCCCTTGCAAATTCCAGTACTTTCTGCCCCTCTTCAAGCGTGGCAAGATATGCATGCCCTGAAGCGGCACTATCTATATCACTCATTCGTCCATCAAGATATATCGTGATCATTTTTTTTATTCGCGAAATTTCCGCTTTAGCGTCAAGCAGCATGTTTTCCTTAGCCGATAATCGAGAATCTTTATCGAATGTATTTTTCAATTCCGCCAAACCGTCAAGAGTTGCATCAATTTTTTTAAGCTGGGCAGTAAATAAATTAGAAATCTCACCTAGGCGTTCCTTCATATTCTCAAATTCCTTGGAGAGATCTTTAAATTGTTGGCTTTTTTCTTCTTTTATCAGACGAGCAGCATTCAAGTCGCTTTTAACGATTGTTTCTGTTTTGCTTAGCCATTGTTGAGTTTTCGCTATAACTGGAGACACTTCATCATCTTCAATAACAGATTCATTCACCTTTTTAAGTTCTTCTAGTGCAATATTTGCAGAAGTTAACGCGTCTTTCGTTTTTGTTTCTGCATCATTAAAGCTTTCATTTATCTGTTCCAATATCTCAGCTTTACTCTTCAGTGACGGCGCTTGAAGATCAAATTCTTTATCAAACTCTTTGATCTCTTCAATCATATTTGTCACTTCCTGAATATTGACATCAAGGTTAGCTAATATATCAGCGGCTGCCGTATCTACTTTATCTCGAATACCTTTTAATATAGTAAGTGCGCCTTTATTGCATAGAAGCAACTGTTCATCTGCATCAGTTTCATCAATTGACAACTGTTCTATCTTTTCGTCTAATTCAGCCTTAACATCTTTTAAACGCAGTACTTCTTCATGTTTTTCTTTCAGTTTCCCCAAACGCTCCTGAGATTTCTTTAATACTTCCGGAAGCATTGTTTTAGCAAGGTCTATTTTTAGTTTCATCTGTATAAATATTCCTACTTTGATAGAATCATTTGTTGCTATTGCATGCTCTTGAATGCTTTCCTTTATTTCACTAACCACACCAGCAAATTTACTCTTTTGCAACTCATATTCCTGCATGGACTTTGTCATATCACCAACGAGCTCAAGTTTCTTTTGTATTTTCTGATTAAGATCCGTATCGATCTCATCTTTTATTGGAAGAGCTTCTTGATTGATCTTTGCGTCTGCACTAGTTTTCTCTTTGGCTATCGTCTGATCGGTTTTTGCAATAATCGAAGAAACATACCCAAACATATCTTCATTCGTATCAACAACATTTTGTTTTCCCTTAGTTGCCTTATCAAACGCATCCTTTACAACTTTCCTGGCATCTTTGATATTTTTTTCTACGATACTTAATATTTCAGTCTTTCCTTTTAATGTTTCATTTGCACTGTAGACTTCCTTCATTGTTTGTATTTCACTAAGCAGTCTGTCAAGCTCCTTAAGATCACGGCGTAAATCACCGACAACTTTTATAGCGCCGCGACGGATAAGCGTTTTCTTTTTTTCTAAATCAGTTTTCATTACATCAGAAGCAATGCTTTCCAATGACTCTATCTTTTCTATCATCGTATCGGAAATCACCGTTGAGACTATAAGAAACTTTTTAGTTTTATCCGATAGTTCTTCTAAATGATTGATACTGTTATTAAAAACACTATCATCTATCTTTAGTCCGTTTTCTTTTGCTTCTTTTTTTAGATCCAATAACGCTTCACGTGAAGCAGCAGCGAAGTCTGTATCTGCTTGAGACTGTGTATCTAGCCAGCCGGAAAGTATCTTTTTCTTTGCTTCTATACTCGTCGCATTATCAAAATCAGCCTTCAGCCCACCGACTATCGCGTCCCCGCTGAGCTCACCCATCACGCTGACAGTTTTATTAAACGCGCTTATCCCAGCTTGAAACTCAGCCTGAACAGCATCAATACTATCCTTGATAAGCTTCACATTTCTGTTTTGCTTGAGCTCCTGCTCATAGATCCCCTGTATTTCTTGTTCTATGCCGCCTGCTTTTGCCAATTTGGTTTCGGTTCCCTCTTTTTCGATAGATAAACCATTACGTGCAGTTTTAATTGAATCAATGCCGTCTTTAACTCCGCTTGTGAGAGCACTATCCATATATTCATTTTCTAATGAATTAATAGCTTTTACTTTATTGTCATAAAGGGCGGTAAGCTCGGTTTTGATACCGTTAATCATTTTTGTGATCGTCTCCAAAAGGGCTTTTTTCTGTTCTATCTCCGGTGTACTTTTAAATTTACCCCTAGCATCATCAGTTTTTTCTAAAAATGCGGTAACCTCTTGCTCGCTCTTCTCTTTATATGTATCCACCACTTTATTCAATTCTTTTTCTAGTGCCGTCAGTGCGTTTTCGAGCTCATGTATTCTCTTTCCCATATCAGCTGAACGCCCATTAGCAAGTTTGATTTCATTCTGAGCTCCTTCAACTTTTTGATTAATATGTTGTTCTATGCTGTTTCTGCGACCTGAAACTTTCTTGTCATCAGTAACTTTTGGATACAAGCTGCTGAGCTCAGCTATTTTACTTTTAGCACTCTTTCTCGCCCCAGAAACAGTTTGTCCGGCTTCTTTTAAAAATCCCTTAAAATTTGTAAGCGCTGACTTCAATTGAGCAATGCTTTTTAGTGCTGCAAATGCATCTGTACTTTTTCTCATCGTATTTGAATTTACAAATGTATCAAATTCTTTTATGTCTGCATCAAAAGTCTTCTTGAGCGTATTGTACTTCTCAAGTACAACCGCGACCTGATTCTCATATTTCCCCTCACGCAACAAAGCGATCTGACTTGCCCGCTCTTCCCTTTTCTCTTGTGTTAATACGGCAATTTTAGGCACTTCTGTTTTGATGAGACTCACAGGGTTTGTTAAGAACCGTTCGGTAATATCAGGAACATACTTTAAAGCGTCCGGATCATCTATTTTTTGTGTTAACGCTTCTCGAAACTCATCATATCTGGCAGGATCATCGATGATCTTAAGCAATTCATTGGGGTCTATAACTCGTGAGAGTACCCCCAGATTTTGTCCTATTTTAACGAATGCTTCGTCATTTCCCATAGCGAGTACACGCGCGACAGCATCTATAACATAGTATCTATATGGAGCAACCTGATACCAATAATCTGTTCCGGGGATCTTTGCCGACTCTAAAGCTTCGGTCACTATCCCTTTAAAATCTTCAAAAGTTCTAGTTGCTTCATCGTCATAATCTGTTTTTTTACCAGCTATCGCGATATCATACGGTACCGGCAGCCCTAAATCATCGCGCAACCAGTCAAACGTTACCGGTGCAAGAAGCAAAGTTCTACCCAAGAAACGTATCGAACGGTAATCAAATTTGATACTGTTAACATTCTTCTCATATTGCGTTATAATTTCGTTCTTTTCCTCTTTGCTCAGATACGGGTCTTTTGCAACAATCTTTTTAAAATTATCTAAGGTCTTTGCATTAGTTTCATGTGCCTCTGCACCAACCTTTTCGCATAATACACGTATTTTCTCCTGACAGTCAGCGACACTACCTTTATCGTCTGCTCTTACTGCATTTTTCTTTTCAGCGAATAACTGGTCCAGCGCAGCACGATACCCCGAAATATTTATTATATCAGAAAATATTTTCCATTTTCTTGTAAGAAAACCTTCTGCCCACATCTCCATCGGTTTTAACGCGGTTAACAGTTGTGGAGCTAAACGCCTCCCCACATGCGCAAGCAACTTATCAAATGGAGAGAAATCGGTCATCATGATTGAAAGGTATGGTGAATCAGCCTGTATTTTGGTGACACGGGGAGACACAACAATATAGGACACCCCTTCTTTATACAAACCTTCGGTAATACCATTTGTATGGAAACCGCCTGTTACCAATATAGCGATATCGGTATCATATTTTTTCATAGCTGATAAAGTGTTTTTCACAATCGCTTTATCACGTTTCAGTGTGGTCACATAAAAACTTTCAAACGCATCAATATTCTTATCAACAATAGATAATGACGGGTCTTTTGTGTAAGATAACCCGTATTTTAAGGCTTCTTTCGAAATAAACTCTGCAATACGCGAAATCGTTATTTCTTCTTTATGTGCTTTATAATCTTTGAGCTCATCACTGGTAAGCTCAAGGTTTATTAATTTTTCAAGTGTCTGCACCTTGGTACTATTAACAACAAACAGTTTCTGTTCAGCCGTTTTTACATAATGTTCTGTAATAGTTTTATACAAGCTGTTTGTTTCATCAACGAGTGCTTGTTTATCAATACTCTTATACAAGGTAGTAAGCGTTAAATATCTATTGAGATCACCATATGCGGATGTATCAAGTCCTGATTTAAGACATAGTGTCTCAAATAGTTCATAATACTCGATTGCACTTAACTGCCCTAACCTGAATTCAACACTTTTTGCAACAAAATATGTCGCATCCTCTTTATCCAAAATAGCACTCAATTTTTCAGTGAGCACAGTTCGATCCGAATCAACTTTTCTAAAATCTATACCTTTCTCTTTTTGCAAAATAGCGCGCACAACGGCAATATTTTTCATATTGTCAACATTCACACCGAGTTTTTTGGCAACCGTTGTAATATACCCACACCACCCGGTAATAGATATTTCGCTGGTATTAAATTTCTCCTTTTCAGCGAATAACTGGTTAACCTCCGGTAAAAATACCTGTTTTTGAATTTCAGCAAGAATATTCTTTAGGATGTTAATCTGACCGAGAACTTCATTTTTTGTTTTTTGCGCGTTCCTGAAATTACCAAGGTTCTCGAGATAGAGATCCCTGTTTTCAATACCGTAGAGACCGTCAGGATAATTATATTCTATGGCAAAAGCTTCCGCCCCGCTTAAGAAACCCTTTTTCAGGAATTGCTTAACAAGTATATGCTTTATCTTGTTATCGGGATAGGCGACATATTGGGCGACATTCAAAGGACCTTCTGCACCTTCTACAGCTACAAGCTTCATTGACGGGCCGATTTTGCTCCGTTTTAGATTCTTTAGTATCTTTATCAGATTTACTTGCGCTTCATAGTTGGCATGAGAGTCCTGAATATGAATAATTGCTTTGTTTTCTTTTCCATAGAATTTCGACTTTATCGTCGCAAAACTTTCTGAGATGTTCCCCTGCACATAGTTAAACACATCTTGAGTTGTTACCGCACCGATATCTACTGGAGGCACTGCTTGGGAAACTGCATTTGTAACGTTTGCATTGTTCATTGTCGTATAGCCAGATGCCCAGAGACAATTTTCAAACATGAATATAATGGCAATACTGAGGGCGATTGTTCTGAATATAAACCTGTATTTATGGTAACAATTTATCATAAATGCACCCTTTTCTTGTATATTTTTTCATAAGACACGATTTGTACCCTCATTATACTGTATGGAGTAGTGGTTTGTCAAGGGGGGGGGCGCTTTTTTATGTAATTATTTTCATAAAAAAATGTGAGCAAAAAAGGCGTTACTAGATATTAGTGTCTACTAATAGAGGCAAAATAGGATATTCTTCATTCATTTGGAAAGCATTTGCAAAATAGTGTACTTCTGAGCGGATTATTCGAGCCTGAGATCGTCTACCCAGATTATAGAATCCATCATAGGCTTTTTAGAACGCATACCGATCATGATTTTCCTGACTTTACTGAGATCGATACCGGCAGATTGATCTTTTCCTCGTCTTTTCACTAATGTAAAATCCTCAGAATTTAAATAGAGGGTTTGAGGTCTCCATCCATACCCTTCGAGATCAATTGACTTGCTTTCTGATACATTCCCCTTATTGTCAACAATACGGATAAATAACTCATTAGATGAGTTATCTGTATAAAGCCAGAAACGTAACGTGGTAAATAAACTCCAATCCTGCAATTCCATAAAAGGTCTTGATGTAAATCCTTGCGCATTAATAAACTTTGGTTTTTTTGATACAGGAATTTTCATTCCATCGGAATCAGTAGCCATTGATATGAATTTTCTATCTTTATCCTTAGTATGGTCCTCACTCGCAACCATTGCATCAATCTCTTTTTTTGATTTCTTCTTTTCTTTAATATGAGGAATAAAAAGGAGCCGCATAGATTTTTTGCCCGATTTAGCCCTGTTATAATCAAGGACACGGGTAAAAACACAGTTTTTTGACCGTACCTTATTAGCAAGATATGCAGTGATAAATTTCGGTATTTCGTACTCAAAATTATCTATAACAGGAGTGAAATAAAACATTTTGCTGATATTTACTTTTGTAGCAAAGACATCTACATTTGCTTCATCTACATTGAGACTCCCTGTCATCAGAAACGGATTTAATTTCAATTTAGAATATATATACCATGCCGTTGAGGATACACATAATGGCTCATCCTGCATTTGCCATCCGCCATATGCGGGAGTCCCCGGATTTGAAGCATAGGGTAAACCCATTGTACCAGGGTGCGCGGGACTGTCTGTGAGTGCCCTGGCAAGTTCATTCGTATAAAAATCACCTTCTTCTTCACGACCAGCCACATAGCACGCTATCGCCATCTGCCCTGTCCCTTCAAACCATACCGCATCCTTGTCTGGATATGGACTTTCTTCATAGGTACTGCCAAAATCCACACCTTCTACTTCAATATCTTTAAACTTATAATATTTCTTTGTGAGCGCTACTTTTTTTACAAAATCTAGCCCTTCTGCATACATGGTCCCAAGACTTGCAATCGACCAGGTAACAACATCAGTCGCAAAGTTCGGGTCATATCTTCCGTTAATAAAATGTTTTTCGCTTGGCACCCAGGTACATCTTTTGAGCCACTCATGAATTTTTTGTGCCATGATCCTGTATCGGGGTTTACCGGTAAGAACAGAAAAATCACGAAACGCGGAAAAAGCATCAACATTATGCTCGGTACTCATCCAATAAAAATCCATTTCCTGCCCACCCGTTAACCCTCCTTCAATGCCTTCAAGAGACATCATCCATTTTGATAACGCCGTAGCAAGGGGGATATATTTCTTATCACCTGTTTCCTGTATATAAAAATTAATAGCGGTAAGGAGCCATGCATTCGGGCCAACGGCAAAATGATACGCGCCGCGTGCACCGGTCGACAAATACATATCCGCATACCCGATAAATTTACCTTTGAGTATTTGCTCATCATGTTTTTCAACGAAAAAATCGAGAACCTTTTTTGCGCGAGGAATATCGTCAAATGCTACGTAGACAATAACAGCGAGTGCCTGATCATACACAAAACAAATACCTTCTGTCCCTTCACGGGTAGAGACTAAACCATTACGGTTTTGTACCGCGCAAAACCACTTATATGCTTTATAAAGATCTCCACTTTGATCTTTCGTTAATTCTCTAAGATATGCATGAGCGGATGTATGCACTATTATAAGCGACGAAACAATAAAGAAAAAAGAAAGTATTATAGTAGTTAATTTTCTTTTCATCGTAATACCTTAAAACCTTTCCAAAATTCTTTTGATTATTTTTTGCTTTTAGTCTTTTGTCTGTGGTCTCTTGTCTGGTGTCTGTTTTTTTATTTTATAAACTCTATATCGTCTATAAATATGGCACTTCCTCGCGTATTGCCCACATTATCCCCTATTTCTATACCTATGGAAACAAGCTGCGAAAGGTTAAGCGTTCTTTGAACATACCCTTCCATTTTTTGTTTTACTTCATTTAAATTAACGAGTACCCGTTTCCATTTAGCGTCTGCAACACCCTCATCCGGCGTAAATATTGTTACCGGCATATAATTTTCTGCCTGTGCATCCCTAAATATTATCTTGAAATTTTCTCCGCCATGAGTCCCCATAACCCAGAAAGATAAGTAGGTATACCGACTCACGTCTAATGGACGAATCCCTATCGGATCTTTGGAAATATCTGTCACAGGACCCAAATTCATACTAAAACAGCCCCATGTCTTTTTAGATCTTATCCCATTGACAATACGATAACTCCCCCAGCCGGTATGCACATACTTTGGATCAAACTGTGGATCGAACGGACCGATACGCCTTGTGTAAGGATAGCAGGATCCCCATGCTTCAAATCGCGTATCAAGAAAACAGCTCGGTTCAGACTCAAAATCAGCCACAATAATTCTTTGAGGCCGATATTTCCCTCCTATCCCAACTGCTTCGGTCAACGCCGCAGACTGAATCTTCGAATCTTTTGACGGTTCAGATGAAGATTCTTTTTCTTCACTCCATCCTGTTGTCACCAGTAACAGTACTAATGAAAAAGTTATTATGGTCTTTTTCATAACATAACTCCATATCATGTTTTATTGAGCTTTATCTTCCTGTTTTGGATATACCTTTAACTTAACGCCTTCACCCACTTCATATTTTGAGAAATGAATATCGTCTATGTAAAATATATTGCCTTCAGCGTTACCGACATTTGTCCCAAATTCAAGACCGATCTGGTCAAGCAAAGTCAAATCAACATATTCTACGACCCTTTTCAGGGGTATTACCACTTTTGTCCATTGTGTGGAGATTCCACCCGGAAACGGTTCAAGTGTTACCTGCGGGAAATAATCTTCTGCTCGGCCATCTCTAAAAAATACGCGAAACATTTCACCGCCTCTATCACCCTTAACCCAGAAAATAAGACTTTTGTAAGCGCTGACATTTAATGATTTTATTCTAATAGGTATTACATCAGCATCAACGATCTTTCCAAGGTCAAATGATAATGTCGCCCACCTGACACGATCAACCGAATAGCCGTTTACACAACGAAATGATTGCCCTCCGGCATGAACATTCTTTGGAGTGAACCCCTGTGTGGTTTTACTGTAATACCACCCATGAGGAACTTCTTTGTTATCCCAGTCAGGTTCGCCACCACCAAACACCCCAACGTTTCCACCGAGGTTGTTCGGAAATGATTCAAAATCTGCAACAATAATCGTTGCGGGAAGTAGCTCTTCTGGAATTTCTGTTGCACGAGCATGTTTTCGCGCACGCATCTCCTGCTTTAACTTTTTTTGCGCCTTCCGTGCTTTTCTGTCTGCAGTTAATGTTTTTTGTATCTCCCCTTCAGTAAAACCATATTCACAGATTACCGCAGAGAAAATCAAAATACTTAATGATACTACAATAATTTTTTTCATGTCATATCTCCGTGTTATCAATAGCATAGTATATTATTTTGCTGATATTTACAAATGCAATATACACTAAAATTCCCATACGCCTCTTATGACGCACACCATATAAAAAAGTTCTCTATTTCTTTTCCCAGATAACATGCCCGTCAGCATACAAGACATTAACCCCATGATTATGAGGATAAAAACCGTCTGAACTTCTGCACATAAAAACAGGAACCGAGCCGGTACCGGTATCACCGCGCGCCGTTTTACCGCCCACATTTTTATAATATAAATTTCGCGGATTTGTCGGATAATAGGTGTTAAAATCCGGATAATAAAAATAGTACATGTCACCTGGATTATCAGTCTTTGTGTGCGTACACTTAAAAACATCTGTTGAGTCTGTTTTTACATAATTCCCCAACTTTGCGCTAAAACCGTTAACCGCGCCCTCAGGATTAGCATTATCGATGTACGGATAATAACCGTCGTAATCTGTAGCATAAGCCTGGATAGCGTATGCAAGATTTTTCAACCTGCTTGCGCATTGTGCTTTTAATGCAGCCTGTCTGGCAAAATTAAGCGCGGGAAGAAGTATGCCTATAAGGATAATGATTATGCCTATAACGACCAATAACTCCATCAAGGCAAATGCATTTTGTTTTGGATTCTGTTTACGTACCATTATATATCTCTTGTTGAACAGTAAAAAAAAATCCCCTCCGATTCATTATAAATCAGAGGGGATTTTATATTTCACTTACTCAATTATTTACCTTCTGAGCATTTCTGAACACATGTTGTGCCACAGCGTGTTTCGCATGAGAGCGAATCTTGTTTGCAAATACTTGGGCATTTTTTACCTTCAAAAGCCCGCGCTAATAAATCAAACGGTGTATCTTTATACATTTTGTCTTTAGGAATTTGCGGAACCCAGAATGTAAATACATCTGTTATCCCGGCCATCGTTCTGGTGAATGCATCTAAACCACCCCACGCAATGTCATCACAACCTTGACCGAACTCTGTTTTATCATGAATCGCACCACCGGCAGGAATAAAAATCACTGTCCACCCAAATACTGCATTCAAAAAACCTCTACCAAATCTATCGGCTTCAGAATAAAACGGCAGTTTATCTATTTCGATTCCAGTTGCAGGGCTTTTTGATTCCACGCAACACGCTTTTTGACAATCAGGACCACAAGCGGCAAACACAACACTTGCGGCAATAAACATTGCAACTACAAATACTCCCAGAACAGAAAAACGTTTCATACACTACTCCTTTCTGTTAATTATTAAGTGTATATATTAGTATATTTAAATCGAGATAGATGATAGCATGTATATTGTTTTCTGCAAGTAAAATTAAACTTATTTTGTAATAAGTGAACCAACAGTGGCATGTAGGGCAGGGCTTCAGCCCTGCAGAATATTTAACAGTCTCTGTTCACTCACTTCTTATCTTTTTTATAGAAAGCAGCTACTTGAATGATAGATAAAAAAAGAATTATAGATTTCATGAAAAGCCCCGCTTTCCAACCGATGGAAAAGACTGAGCTTTCAAAACACCTCTCTATTACAACAAGTGAGAAGAAAACATTTCGTAATCTCCTCAAAAATTTGGTCCTGGACGGAACACTAATAAAAATCAAAAATAATTATTACACGCTTCCGGATAAAACAGGATTAGTCGTCGGTATACTACGCGCACATGAAAACGGTTTTGGCTTTGTTATTCCCGAAGATGAAACTATCGAAGATGTTTTCATCCCCCAGCACGGCATGTCTACTGCTATGAATAATGATAAGGTACTCGTCCGAATAGACCAATCATATAGCAGTAAAAAGAAACAGGAAACAAAGAACCTTTCACATAGCGGATTAATTATCCGTATTATTGAAAGAAATAACGCAACGATCGTAGGAACGCTTTCAAAAAGTAAAAAATTCTTTTTTGTAATTCCTGATAACCCTAAATTGTTTCATGATGTATATATTTCACCAGACGCAACAATGGGGGCAAAGCAACATGATAAAGTTGTGGTAAAAATAACCGGATGGCCGTCAAAACATGTCAATCCTGAAGGTGAAATAATTGAGAGACTCGGCTCATCAAATGATCCGCAGATAGATGTTCTCTCTGTTATAAAAAGTTATAATCTCCCGCTCACTTTTCCCGATAAAGTAATAAGTGAATCTGAACAGATACCTCTGACAGCTCCTCCTCCGGAAACTATTGGCAGAATTGATTTAAGAAAACTTACCACTATTACAATTGATCCCGATGATGCTAAAGATTATGATGATGCGGTATCACTCGAAACAAGGCCTGACGGCACGACTATTTTGGGCGTACACATTGCGGATGTTTCATATTATGTAAAACCGCTTTCAGCGCTTGACTGTGAAGCACGACAAAGAGCAAACAGTGTCTACCTTCCTGATAGAGTCATCCCTATGCTTCCACCGCGACTATCTAATAACATTTGCAGTCTGAAAGAAAAAGAAAACCGCCTGACAAAATCGGTCTTCATACATTATAGTGAAGACGGTACTATACAAAAATGCGAGTTTCATAACGCAGTTATATGTTCTTCAAAACGTTTTACGTATAAAGAAGTTTTAAATATCCTAAAAAAAGATAAAGAGTTATGTCAAGAAAATCGCTCACTCGTACCCCTTATTAAATCCCTGGGAAGTTTTACCAGAAAGCTTCATGCAAAACGTGTCGAGCGCGGAACAATAGAACTCAACTTACCTGAAATAAAGGTACGCCTAGACTCTCACGGCAAAGCGATCGGCATTGAACGCATAGAAAGCGATATAGCACACTCACTTATTGAAGAATGTATGCTTGCAGCAAATGAAGCGGTATCGCGGCACATATCAAATAGAGGGTTACCGACAATTTACCGTGTACATGATTTCCCCGCTGTAGAGGATCTTGAAGAATTTGCAGTGCTCGCAAAAGAATATGGACATCAGTTCAACACAGGGCATATAGATTCAAAACAGTTTCAAAAAATCTTAAGCAAAGTAAAAAACAAGCCGGAAGAGCACATAATCAACATCGGCCTCTTGCGTTCTCTGCGTGTAGCAGAATACAGCCCGAAAAATATTGGACATTTTGCGCTTGCAATACAGTTTTACTCACACTTCACATCTCCTATACGGCGATATCCTGATCTCATTGTTCACCGTATTTTGGATAGGCTCATAACAAAATCAGACCAATACTGCTATGACCCTCAAGAACTTAAAATCATATCAAAGCACTGCTCTACCACAGAAAGAACGGCCGCTGATGCAGAGCAAGAAGTAGTCACCCTAAAAAAACTGCAATTCTTGCAATCTATTTACCAAAAGAAGCAAAACACAAAACTATCAGGGGTAATTACCTCAATTAAAAACCACGGTTTTTTTGTTGAACTAACTGAGTATATAACAAGCGGTTTTGTTAGAGTTTCTTCGTTGAAAGACGACTATTATACGGTAGACCTCAAAAAGCAGGAGTTTGTCGGCCGCAGAAGAAAAAGAAAATTTAAACTAGGGCAAAAAATTACGGTAAGAATTGAGCAGATTGATCTCTATAAAAAACAGATAGATTTTGTTCCGGTTTAACTCGCGTTTCTCATCAACCGGTACGTTTTTTTGAGGATAATAGAGGTTTTTTAGATCGTTTTTTTGTTATCTCGTATTGCAAAGCGATTTCATCGCATTCGGGAAATTTCGGACATTTAGCGCATTCCCCCCAGATCTTTTTAGGAAGATCTTCTTTAGACGTTTCCGTAAAACCGAATTTCTTAAAGAAAAGAGGAATGCTGGTTAAAACAAAAACACGGTTAATGCCAAGTTCCTGCGCTTCTTTAGCGCACGCATTAATGAGTAACAAACCAATACCCTTACCAATGTATCCGTCATGTACGGCAAGAGACTTAATTTCCGCAAGATCAATCCAATCAATAGCAAGCGCGCCACACCCGACCACTTTACCCTTAGAAACACACACGAAATAATTTCTAATATTTTCATATAATTCTGACAGGGATCGCGGAAGCATCATTTCTTTTTTTGCATAATGCATAATAAGATTATGTATCTCTTTAGCTTCACTTAATTTTGCTTTTCGTATAATCATATTATTTATCCCTATCTACAAACCTCTCGTGAAATCTGTTTTTGCAAGGCAAAAACCAGGCACCTAAAAGAAGTAGCGAAGCTACCCAGACATATATTCGATCATTTTTTGCACTTTTCCCAGCATTATTTTAACAAGAGGCGGTTTTACTGTAACCGCATTTACCGGGCATACTTCCTGACAGCAAAAACATTCTATGCACTTTTTCTTCTGTATTATAAGCTTTTCCTCAATATCTTCAATACAATTTACCGGACACCCCTTAACACACTCAAAACAGCGAACACATTGTCTTGTATCAATAAAAGGTTTAAATGAAATAATTTTTTCTAGCGCTGTAGAGATAAGCCACGAAGGGATAATGTTTTCAAGTATGAATTTATATTTATTTGCGACTTTTACAAACTCTGTATAGTAACAACCGTTCATATCATCGCCTATTATTTCTATTTCGTTAAGATCTCCCACACCAAGTTTTCTTTTATGCGCATATACAGTAGTCCTGATTTCACCCTCTTTATATCCTAAAAGATGCGTTACGACTGCATCAAGACTGACAGGATCATTACTTGCCAGTATAAGCCCCGTTTCAACCGGTTCTCCCGCAGCGGGACCATTTCCTTCCATCCCAATAATGCCATCCATAACAGCCAAATGTGTCGGCACCATCGCATAAATATCACACAAAGCAACTGCCATAGATTTAGATGTGGGTGCCTTGACATGCACATCACGCTTTAATTTTCCGGGTAGACATCCCATCATATTTTTTACCGCTCCGGTAAAACCGACGAGTTCATGTGTTTTTAATTTCGGCACGGTCACAACAAGATCCATTTCAAAAAGCTCACCTGGCACCACTATTTCTTTAATGATTTTGTGGTCAGGATTACACATTACTTTCTTTCTTGCTGTATCAAAATTTATGAGAGTAAACCCGACCTCTTTCGCGATGCGATCGAGTCCCATATTGAAAAAAGCTTTATTAGTCGAACCTTGAGAGAAACTTCCTGATGAGTCACCAACATACACCTGAGCACCATGTTCTTGAATAAAATATCGTGCAAGCTGTTTTACAAATGAAGGGTGTGTATTAACAGGTTTGTCAGGACCCTTTGACGTTGAAAGCAGATTAACTTTGAGGAGGATCTTCGATCCCTTAATTTCTTTGAAGGCGTTGTAATGATCTATTATCGGATCAAGGCATTTTTTTAATGAAAAGTATAGCTCATCATCATTATATGAAGCGCACTTTATTAATGAGACTCTTGAGTTTGTTCCTCCGACTGATTGTCCCATTCTTCTTCCTGTGTTTCTGATGAGTTTTTAGTTTCGACTTCTTCACTTTTGGTATCTATCTGTTCTTCTGTAGTGACGAACGCTCCCATCCTTCTGAATTTTTCATATCGCTTGTTTAATATTTCCTCACCGGATAATGAGCACATCTTATCAAGATTTTTTACAAGGAATTCTTTTAGAATACGAGCCATCTCTACAGAATCTCTGTGTGCGCCACCCATTGGCTCAGGAATAACTTCATCAACAATCCCTAGTTTTAGCAAGTCTGCGCTTGTCAACTTCAGTGCGCGAGCAGCATCTTCTGCTCTTTTCCTATCTTTCCAAAGTATTGCCGCACAGCCTTCAGGAGAAATAACTGAATAATACGCATTTTGTAATATCATAATATGATCGCCAACACCGATTCCTAAAGCACCGCCACTGCCGCCTTCACCGATAACAACACAGATAATAGGCACGGTAAGCGTCATCATCTCTCGAAGATTTACCGCTATAGCTTCTGCCTGCCCTCTTTCTTCCGCGCCTATCCCCGGATATGCACCCGGTGTATCAATAAATGTTACAATTGGTATATTAAACTTTTCGGCCGTTTTCATCAAACGTAACGCTTTACGATACCCCTCGGGATGAGCACACCCAAAGTTTCTCATGAGATTTTCTTTTGTATCTCTTCCCTTTTGATGGCCCAGAAGCATTATTTTATGACCACCTATCCGTGCAGGACCACCGATCAAGGCACGGTCATCACCAAAAAACCGATCACCATGAAACTCGGTATATTCATCCATTATCAATTGCACATAATCAAGAAAATATGGACGGCTCGGATACCGCGCAACCTGTACCCGTTCCCAAGCATTTAAATTAGTAAATATTTCTTTCTTAATTTCATTCGCTTTTTGTTCCAGTTTTCTCACTTCATCAGAGACATCAATACCTTCAGTATCTGAAAACTTTCTTAATTCTTCTATTTTCTTTTCAAGCTCAATGATCGGCTTTTCAAATTGTAATCCAGATCCATTCATAAAAAAACCCTTCTCTTTTAAGGCGTATACCACACCGACATGTCTTTTTTTTCTAACGGTGTTCACATCTGGTATTATTACAGCTCACAGCGTTACCTCAATCAACAATTATCACTTTATCGTCAGGAACAACAATAGAAAACAACTCTTCAACATCATCATTGATAAGTCTCACACAACCCGCACTCGATTGCTTACCAACAGTCTGCGGCTCCCATGTGCCGTGTATCCCGTATCCCGGCGAACTTATCCCAATCCAGCGGGTTCCTAAAAAATTCTCTTTTGTACCAAACGGGATCAACCCGCCACCAGGTTTATACCACGGTGGATTAGCTAGCTTGTTCGTTACATTAAAATTCCCGCATGGGGTAGAATTCATTTTTCCGGTACCTACATTATATACTTTAAACAATTCTCCGTCTGCAAGCAACGTTAATGTATTTTTTGACTTATCAATAATCATAGAAAATACTGCTTTATTTACCTTTAACCTGTCATTGGGCTTAATGACTGATTTATTATTGAGCCCATTACTTTTCTTCAATAAGTCGACAGATGAATTATATTTTTTTGCAATTGATGCAAGTGAATCTCCTGGTTTTACCACATAAATAGTCGAATGTTCATCAATTATAGGAGAGAAAAGTATCGCCGCATTTAAATCACCATACATATTAATCGCTTCTCTAATTAAGTTACTATTCGGATAATTATCTTTAATAAGTTTTAACAGGTGCCGTGCCTGCAGGTATTGATTTTCATCTTTTCTGAGTCGTGCAAGTTGAAAAAGAGCATCATCGACATATTCACTGGTACCATATTTTGAAATGAGCGTATTAAGGCATTGTACCGCTTTACCATATTCATTCTTCTTACCGTATGAATCACCCATCCAATAGAGGGCTAAACTATCAGCATAATCACCTTGTCCCGCGGCCAAAAGTTCATCTGCATAGAAAATAGATTTCTCGTAATTACCGGTCGCATTATTGCCCTGTATAAGATAAATAAGTGACTCTCCGCCAATATCCTTCGTTTTTAAACGGTCATATACTTCCTCAAAGACAGGTAGTGATTGTGTTACTTCACCCTGACCGTACATTTTTTTTGCTTTAATAAAATCATTATGTCTTTTCACTGTACGCACCTTCATACCGACAAGCAATATAACCGTTATCGCTACAAGTGAAAGCATTACAAGTATAGTCTTATTTTTCATGTGCACGTTTCCTCTCTAAATTAAGTCTCTTTTCGAAACGTCTTGCACGGGTATAATAGTGAATTTCACGCAATAGACCATATACTACGTAGAAAAGAAACATAAAAAACAAGAACAGCTCAGTGTGAAATATAGCAATACTTGTACCCAAGACAACAGTAACAAGATTAATAAACGGCTTACCTTTGACTATTATCATGCTTTTTAGTGCAGGATACTTGATGTTGCTCACCATCAGAAATGATAGAAACAGCATAAAAAACGGCAACACCATATCAATAGAAAGCCACGGAAATTCGGACCTCAGCAAAATGACCGAAGCAAGAAATCCACTTGCGGCAGGTGTGGGCAATCCAACAAAATTTCGTTTCTCGAACAGCACCGTATTTAGATTAAAGCGCGCTAATCGTAGAGCGCAACATACCGAATAAATAAACGCAACCGCTATTCCAATGCGGTTAATATCTTTTAAAACAACTGTATACATTAATATAGTTGGCGCAATACCAAAGGTCACTAGATCAGCTAAAGAATCATATTCCACACCGAACCTGCTTGTTGCATTAACAAGACGTGCAACCTGCCCATCAAGAAAATCAAATAGCATACCGGCAACAATCACCCATGCAGCGATATAAAATTCGCCTTTTAACGCAAATGTCATTGACAGAATACCGCAGAAAAAGTTCACGGACGTAAATAAATTCGGAAGAATATACAAATTCTTATTCTTAAGCTTATTCTCCACTAGCCCTCCTTACCCCTAGAATGGTAAGCGCACCTTTTACCTTATCACCTTTTTTCACTGCTATATTATATGTAGAATCAAACGTTATCTCTACCCGCGACCCGAATTTTATTAACCCATATCGTTTACCTGACACAACACAGTCCCCGACCTTTGGGTCGCACACTATTCTTCTGGCGATCAAACCGGCAATTTGCTTAAGGATAACCGCTGTTTTGCCATTTTCAACACAAACGGTATTACTTTCATTTAATTCCGATGCCTCATCAACAAACGCTGCTTTAAACTGTCCTTTTTTGTACTGTATATACTTCACAACACCGTCAATAGGCGCATAATTAACATGCACATTAAATATGGACATAAAGATACTCACTCTTCGAGCATCTTTTTTCAGTAACGTATCATCTTTAATATCCCGAATATCTACCACAAGCCCGTCTGCAGGAGACAAAATGATACCGTCTTCTTCAGGCGAAACACGAACAGGGTCTCTAAAAAAGCATGTTATAAACACACACAGGGCAAAGCACAAAAGTCCCAAGTATATGTTAAATACTACTAAGACGAGACCTATAAAAAATGAGAGAAGGATATGAGGATACCCTTCCTTAACTATTCTTATTTTCATATCTAAGATACGCTCCATATAAACGTTGTCATTATAGCCGTAAGAGCCCCGTAGTCAAGAAAAATAAGGAGATACTCAATCTAAAGTGGGCACGAGTTAACAATCTAGTATCCTGCCCCGTTAATTGCTGGTATACTATCTATTTAATAACTGAGAGACACCAAATGTTAAAGATAAAGAACAACAGAAGATATATATTCGCAAAACTTATCGCATTGGTAACCTTGCTTACAGCTTTAACCGTGTTCTATTTTTTTTCTCTGCCAAACAGGATCGTGTACAAAAAAGATATTGCCAGGCATGATATATCGATACTATTTGACCGTGCGCTTACACTATTTGAGCTAGATAACACCTTTTACCCATCAACAGCTCAGGGGCTTTCAGCTCTTTACATCAAACCAAGAACGAATCCTAAACCATCAAATTGGAGAGGCCCCTATATACGAAAAAATATTTTGAATGATCCCTGGAAAAATCCATATCAATATACCTGCCCGGGGGAACATAATCGAAATATGTATGACTTGTATTCTCTGGGACCGGACGGAATTGTGAGTAGTGACGATATTGTAAAAAGACGTTAAAAATTACTCATCGCATACACCGCGCCGGTGAAAATGCTTTACACACCGGGGCGGTGAGATCTTCACCCACTAGATTTTTCGGATTAATCCTTCAAAATCATCCTCCAGAGAACACTTCAAATATGGCAAATTCGCATAGCTTTGCAGGCGGCTATTACAGTCTCACTACCTCTTTTTTAAGAATTCCTTGAGATAAATGCCGGTATAAGACTTTTTGACTTTCATAATATCTTCAGGCCGGCCGGCAGCGACAATATTCCCTCCGCGCGCACCGCCTTCAGGGCCAAGATCAATAATATAATCTGATGTCTTTATCACATCAAGATTATGTTCAATAACAATTGCGGTATTGCCCATATCAGTAAGCCTGTGCAGAACATCAAGCAGTTTTTGAACGTCCGCAAAATGAAGCCCTGTAGTCGGTTCATCAAGAATATAGATCGTTTTTCCGGTAGCTTTCTTTGATAGCTCTGAAGAAAGTTTTACTCGTTGCGCTTCACCACCTGATAATGTTGTTGCTGATTGACCAAGCTTTATATAACCGAGCCCAACATCACTCATAGTTTTCAATTTATCTTTAATTGCCGGAATATTCTTAAAAATCTGCAGTCCCTCATCAACCGTACAGCTTAATATTTCGTTAATGTTTTTTCCCCGGTATTTTACCTGTAACGTTTCACTATTGTACCTTTGTCCTTTACAGACCTCGCATTCAACATAGACATCAGGCAAAAAATGCATCTCAATTTTTATTATCCCATCGCCTTTACAGGCTTCACAGCGACCGCCTTTAACATTAAAACTGTACCGTCCGACACCGTATCCTCTCATCTTCGATTCAGGTAATCGTGAAAAGAGATCGCGTATATGAGTAAATGCACCCGTATACGTTGCGGGATTTGAACGAGGCGTTCTCCCAATGGGTGTTTGATCAATAACCGCTACCTTATCAACATGTTCTATCCCTTTAATCCCATCGTGTTTCCCGGGCTTTACCCGAGATCGATTAAGTTTTTTCTCGAGCCCTTTACGTAACACGTCATCAACCAACGTACTTTTTCCTGACCCAGAAACACCCGTTACCGCAACAAATACACCTAACGGAATACTTACATCAACATTTTTTAGATTGTTTTCACGGGCATTTTTTACAACAAGCTGCTTATCTGCATGGATCTTCCTTCGTTTCTTTGGCAATGCTATCTCAAGATCACCTCGAAGGTACTTGCCGGTAAACGATTCTTTTGATTTCAATATGTCTTGAAGCGAACCTTGCGCGACAATATGTCCTCCCGCGGCACCTGCCCCGGGCCCCAGATCAATGATATGATCAGCATCACGCATTGTTGCCTCATCATGCTCGACAACGAGTACGGTATTGCCCAGGTCACGCATACGCTTTAATGTCGCAAGCAGCTTTTCATTATCCCGCTGATGCAAACCAATACTCGGCTCATCAAGTATATAGAGCACCCCAACCAAACCCGAACCGATCTGTGTCGCAAGACGTATACGTTGCGCTTCACCGCCTGAGAGCGTACCGCTTTGACGGTCCAGCGTGAGATATCCTATCCCCACATTGGTCATAAAACCTAACCGTTCAGTGATTTCTTTTATAACTTCGTGCGCAATAGTTTTTTCCTGCGCGCTCAATTTTATTTTTTCAAAAAAAACTTTTAAATCCTCGACGGCAAGAGCGCATAACTCAACGATCGATTTTTCCTTTATTGTTACCGCGAGACTTTCAGCCTTTAAACGTGATCCTTTACAGTCAGGACAAACCGTTTCATTCATATAATCCATAAATTGTTTTTTAATATATGAGCTATCCGTTTCATGAAAGCGCCGTTCAAGGTTCGGTATAACGCCTTCAAATTCTATGTCCCTGTATTGCGGATAACCACCATGCCAGAACTGCACACTGATCTTCTGACCTTTACTACCGTACAGCACGATATCCTTCACTTCATCTGAGATATCTTTCCAGGGCATCAATAAATCAAAGCTGTAATACTCCGAAAGCCCTTTTAAAAGCCTGCGGTTATAATAAAGAAACGGTTTATCAACATACTGCCATGGATATATCGCGCCATTTTCAAGCGAAAGCTCTTTATTTGGCACAATAAGATCGACATCAATATTCATTCTCGTTCCGAGCCCATGACATGCCTGACATGCCCCGTACGGTGAATTAAACGAAAACATTCGTGGTGTAAGCTCGCTAAAACTTACTCCGCAATCAGTACAAGAATTGAGTTCACTTAAGTATCGTTCTTCTTTTTTCGTGTTTTTTACATCCAGAACAAGTAAGCCCTCACCCAGCTTAAGTCCTATTTCAATAGAATCAGTCAGCCGTGACCGGACCTCCGGCTTAATAACGACCCTGTCAACAACAGCTTCGATGGTGTGCTTCACATTTTTATTGAGCTTTATTTCTTCATTAATATCATAGACATGAGAATCAACACGAACCTTTACAAACCCTTCTTTACGTATATAGTCAAATACATGCTGATGCTCACCTTTTCGACCGCGTATCATCGGAGCAAGAATATCAAGACGGGTCCCCTGCGGAAGAGCCATAATACTATCAAC
This sequence comes from Candidatus Ancaeobacter aquaticus, assembly GCA_030765405.1. Taxonomy (NCBI): domain Bacteria; kingdom Pseudomonadati; phylum Candidatus Auribacterota; class Candidatus Ancaeobacteria; order Candidatus Ancaeobacterales; family Candidatus Ancaeobacteraceae; genus Candidatus Ancaeobacter; species Candidatus Ancaeobacter aquaticus. Next base: position 47,502 of record JAVCCP010000033.1, read on the forward strand.
GATCTGCTGCGAAGACTGTTTGTTGATCTTTTTCCCGCATTTCGGACAATGAGGTATCCCCACTCGAGCAAAAAGGAGTCGCATATAATCATATATTTCAGTGGTTGTACCTACTGTTGAACGGGGATTTGAGCCAGCGGTACGTTGTTCTATAGATATTGCCGGTGAAAGACCTTCAATATAATCGACCTCTGGTTTCTGCATTTGCGCTAAAAATTGACGTGCATACGCTGAGAGACTCTCGACATAACGCCGCTGTCCTTCAGCAAACAATGTATCAAACGCTAACGACGATTTTCCCGACCCCGATAGACCGGTTATCACCACCAATTTATCGCGGGGTATCGTCAGATCGATATTCTTAAGATTATGTTCCCGTGCACCTTTAATAAAAATATTCTCTATGGGCATTATGTACCTTTATCCAATCAATAATGCATTTTTGTAATCTTTAATCCTAAGTCATTATATAAATGCATGTCAATACTGTTCTCATATATTCTAGCTCCTGAAAAGTGTAAATTAAAATGCCGTAGGTATAAAGGGAAGCGTTCCATGCCCGGAAACGTTATCCTCAGTGGTCCTAAACAGGAAACACTAGAGGAAAGGATCAAGGCATGGAACAATACCATGGCA
>JAVCCP010000034.1 GCA_030765405.1 Candidatus Ancaeobacter aquaticus
CCGCGGATTCGGGACATATCACACTATCAAACTTCCAAGCAGAATCTATCAAGACCCCGTCACAAACAAGATAATCTCCATACCATCCACAAACCGCGCCATCTTCCGCCAATCCAAAAACCTTTTCCCGCCGGTAAAGAAAAAGGGTTAGCCCCAAACAAAAATATTGCGTATATCAACCATATTCAGCCCTTCCTGCAAAAAACTTAAATCAACCCATACCCCCCCATTATTCAAAAAAAATTTCTCACCTTATAACGCAAATATGAAAGCTGTTTTTTACGAAATCCCATATAAAAATATCTTGGAATAAATAAAAGCAGAAGAATACAAATCAGAAGGCGTGGTATACTATATTACGTCTGCATTAACGCCAAAGGCCGTTGGATGAGGGTTGATAAGGCAAGTCAATTCGACTAGATAAAATGAAAAGGGCAAAAAGCAAGGTTAGCCCCGGTCAAAGAGACCGCGGAGATTAAACGTTTTCACCCCCAGACTTCATACATGAATTTTAAAAAACCCAGTAAAATAAGGGGTTTGCGGGTTTGGTGGGGCACTACATTTGCCTTTTGAAACCTTATCTACGGAAATGCTTGTTATTTGGGACTTACAGGCATCTGGGTTTTGGAAAAACGAAGCAAACATATGAAGTCGGGAGAAAACCACCACTTAAACAAGTTTTATTTTTAATCTTCTATGTAATACCCGAGATAGCTTAATCAACGTACTTAATGAATAACTTTTATTATGAATGTCCTCTAAACGTGATACTGTTTGCTGCGTTGTGTGTAATTTTCTGGCTAAGTCTCTTTGTGTTAAATTTTCCTTCTGCCTTATTTTAGCTACTTGGATGGCTAATGATGCATACACTTCTTCTTCATCATATTCCTGGCTAAACTCAGTATCCTTTAATTGTTCTTTCAAGTAATCTTTAAGTTTTACTGTGCTTTTCATAATTAAATCACCCCCCTAATTTTTTTGTAAAAAATCATTCATATATCGTTTTGCCCGTTCGATTTCTCCTAATGGAACTGCCTGTGTTTTTTTAATAAATCCATGTGTAACAATAATTCTTTTACCAAAGAAAAAATATAAAAATCTATATTCATTTGATCCAAAACCAACTCTTAACTCTCTAATCTTGTCTTGCACAATATCTGCATATGGTCGCGGTAAATTTGGCCCTTCTCTTTCAAGATGCGTTATCCACTTCACAACTTTTGCTCTAATCTTCGTATGAATTTTATTTAAAAAGTCAATTGTTGGACAATCTCCTTTTTTATCTTTGTAAAACTCTACTGAGTACATTTATACTCTCCATTGTTACTATTAATATACACTATTTTTAGTGTATTGTCAATAGTAATTTTTCTCCCAGTTCATTCTCCTCGCCCCTAAATTGGATATATTTCTGTACTTATATATCCAATTCCTTAATTATTTACCTGTTTTACACAGTTTTTCTTAAGGTAATATATCCAATTTAGGAGCGCCAAGGGTATATGCGCATTTCTCACCCATTCAGCAAAATATAGAAAGGATTATTCTTTTCCTGGTTTCCTTTGCGCAAAAGCCCAAAATTCCCGTGGAGTAAGAATGGAAATTGCTTGGAATTGCTTCAGAACGAGCAAATCATCATCTCCGGTAACAATCACTTCTACCTTACCGGCCAATGCTGTCCCTAAAACTTTGATATCACTCAAATCTCTGCAGGCATTTTTAGGCACTCTTGCAGGGTTTACTATTTCTGCTTCATCATATAAAAATTGCTCTACATCCTTTGCTCTTGATTGAGGCACCTTGATTTTGCGGCAGAGATTCTTGTGAATCTCCCCTATCAAATACTCGCTGAGCACTATTATATGCTCATAAAGACAGTATTCAAAAACATCTGCACACAGTCCCCGTCCCGCAAAGGCCGAAATCACAACATTTGAGTCCAATACCACTTTCATGAAATGACCTTGAATATATCTTCATCCGTAAGAAGCCCTTGCGATTCAGCAAAAGGAAGAATCTGAGAGCGAATACGCCGAAAATTACGAACAGCTAGAAACTGTCGTAAAGATCTCCTAACCAAATCACTAACCGGCATTTTTTCCTTGCGGCTAATTATCAATAACTGTTTCTGCAGGTCATCCGGTATTCTCACTGTAAGACTTTTATCCATATCTATCACCTCTGTAAGACAATGTACTACATATTGCATAATTTGTCAAGTGTATATTTTTGTTTTTTTGTTTTGTTTTTCTACCTAACTTTTAAGCAATCTTAAATAATCCTTTTGGGTTTCCCTTAACGAATTTGCAATGAACTCAATAAAATCTTTGTCATCTTAAAAATCCACATTTGTGTCTTGACACATTTTACAAAATAATGTATATTTCTATTATGGGGGTATGCTATGAGTAAGTTAGAACCAAAGAGGGAAAGACTGAGTATCGATGTTTATCCTTTTGAGCATCGACAAATAAAAGCATTTGCTGCTTTTTATGGCAAAACTATAAGAGAATACGTTCTTGAAAGTGTTAGAACGCGTTTACAAAAAGAAGCAGAAAAAGCAGAAAACAAGGATTTATTAGCCTTGACTATACATCTGGACAAAGATCCTGTGCTAAAAGAACTATGGGATAACGAGAAGGATACTGCATATGACGAATTATAAACAGAGGGATATAATTCTTGTTGATTTTGGGTTTTCCGATAAAACAGGTTCTAAGAAAAGACCTGCCTTGGTAATAAGCATTGCCAATTATCATAAATCTCGGCATGAAGTAATTATAGCAGCTATCACAAGCAATACAAAGAGATCTTTATTTGGTGATACACTTATAGAAAATTGGAAAGAAGCAGGGTTGAAATTTCCATCTCAGGTGACAGGAATTATTCGAACAGTACATAGCAGCCTAATAATTCGCCAATTGGGCACACTTCCTAAAAAAGATTTTATAGATGCAAAAAAGAATCTTGGCAAAACAATGGAATTCTAACTAGATATATTGAATTCGGGGGACGGATTGAGCTAACCCGGTTTTAACGGACGGGTTAATTATCACTTAATCTGGCCATATTTAACCTTCACTAATAGTATATCATTATATAATGATTATCAACAATCTTCCTACAGGATTAATTATCTTATGCCGCCAAAACGTAACATGTCCTACTAATTTTTTACTACACTAACTGACTCAAAAATGTACTGGCAGGAACTATGATAGGATCATCCTGATTAAAGCAATCCTTTGAAACATAATCCATATCAAAAACCACTTGAAATGCGTGTTTGGTCTTAATTTTGTTATGAAAATGAACCAAATTCTTACTTATGCCTCCCTTTGATGATAATTTCACTTCAACCAAAAACCATGGTTTTTTATCTCTAGAAACCAGAAAATCAACTTCACGCTTTTCTTTATCCCTGACAAACCATAAACCATACTGTCCCAAACCGCAATCTGTCCAGAAATGCACCGCTTTTAATAAATGAGCTGCCACCAGGTTTTCAAGACGGCTGCGTTCCTCGTCTACATTACTCCAATCCCATAAATATGTTTTTGGCTCTCTAATAAGTGACCGTGGGATATTCTTAGTCCATGGCTGAATAGTAAAACAATAGAAAAATGCCTGCAATGTCTTTATCCAGCGGCGTACAGTATCAGAGGATACATCAATTTTGTTGGCAAGGGTTGAGTAATTGGTCAACTGCCCTGCCTGATATTTAAGTATTTCAGCTAAAAGCTCAATTTGACCTAGCTCTTGAATTCGACTTAAATCCCGAATATCTTCACGAATTAATTGCTCTTGACGCAATCTTTTCCACCGGTTTAAGAATCTTGTATCATTCTTCATAAAAGGTTCAGGAAAACCGCCATTTTTAAGCAATTTTTCAAAATCATGACTTTTGGTTTTAACTGGCTCATTAATTTCTTTCTCCGATGGAATAGTGCGGCCTAGTTCTGCTACAGACAATTGGTGGAGACGATAGATAAAATATCTACCCATTAAGCTATCACCGTCTCTTTTGTATGTATCTAACCGGGAACTGCCTGTAACTATAATTTTTGCTTTACCCTTATACATATCAAAGAAGCCTTTTAAAAAAGTCTTCCACTTTCCATATTTATGAATTTCGTCGAACACGATAATGGGTATTTCAGCGGCCAATGTATCTAGCCCCGCATAACTGGCAACATTATTAACCCCATCTAATATAATTTTTCTATGATCCAAATTATCCCAGTTCAAATACAAAAAATGGCTCGATAGGTCTTTAGCCATGAGACTCACTGTCGTTTTTCCTGCCTGCCTGGGACCGACAAGAAAAATCATTTGCTGATACCGGTCAAAATGTTCTTTTATAACAGATGTATATATTCTTTTCATCTTATCCCCTTGAATTTCACTATAAAAACATTCACCTTTTATTGTGACTATTTTACTATATATCTAAAATTAGTCAAGACTATTTTTACATACATCTAAAATTGGTCATACCTTTAATCCAATCAATTTTAAGACATTTTCTTTTGTGAATATCTCTATATCCGACGGGTTTTCAAGGAAATTCTCAACATCTCCCTTAACCTTTTTCCAATCCGCATCTTGAACAATGTTATATAAAAACGATCTCCAATTATCTTGTGATAAAACCTCTCCTTGCCACTGCGTTTGAGACAATGCGTTATTCAAGAGCGCTAAGTTTGAGACTATGTCTTTCCATTTAGAAAAATACCAGCCAATATCAAAGTAATCCCTGCCTTTAGTGTACTTTCTGTTCAGCAGTGCATGCAATTTACCTGCAAATAATGATGGTAAATCATAAGTCAGAAACGCAATGGGAAAATATTTATTAACAATAGATGTTTCCAGCACGCTACCTTGTGGAGGCTTTGTATCAATTTTGATGTATAGCCTTCTCGAGAAGCCGCTAATTCTAAAACATACTCTTTCATAATGTTTTCTCATCCTTTTTGTATCGTACAATGTATTTTTCTATCATTCGGACAGCATCAAACAGTGATTTTTTATCATACCTCTTTGCATATTGAACTAAAATATCAAGGTCGATCTTTTCAACGTTTTGCAGTCGAGTATTTCAGGGACACCATACTAAATTCAGAACTCCATACATGGGATCCACAGCAATCTTACCTAAATAGCTACGAATAAATAGTTTCCCCGGATAGTTTGTGATAAAAGGCTTCAGATAAAAGATTTTTTTTTAAGAGACTTGATTCTTCAACAAAAGCACCCATACTTTTCAAAACTATCACCGACAACTTATAATGAAACTCGAAATACACGAACGATAGTGCAGTAGATTTCGTAAGTTGAATTATGCCCGAAGAGAATGATGGTATTTTTTTTGGGATGTGTCCCTATTTATAACAAAGAAACAATTCGTAACCATTTCGCTGACTGTCCTTTTCCAAGGCATTTGATCTTTTTCTTTATTTTGAGATTGAGCAATATTTTTTTTATCATAACCCTGCTTATACCCGGACAGACACGCTCAATATCTGATATACTGAATTCAGCCAATTGGTCATTAACTGCTGCTTCGATAATTCCCGTCTTTGCTCCCCTCCGCGGACTAACAGCTACAGCACGTCTTTCAAGCTCTTTATATGCCCCAAGCACTGTTCCCAGAAAATAATTTGTCCATGGCAGTGTATCGTGCTTACCCTGCTGCCAACCCCACGAACTTCTGTTCAACGATTCATAATATGTTTCTTTGCTCTGTTCGACAACGCGTTCGAGACTTATGTACTTGCCTGCCGCGTATTCGTGCTGATATAATGCCAAAAGCGTCAACAGCCGTGACACCCTACCGTTGCCGTCACGGAACGGATGTATACATAGAAAATCAAGAATGAGGCATGCAACCGCGTAAAGAGGCGGATATTTCAACTGCGTTACGCTGTGTTCGTAGGAAAGGCATAATTGCTCAATATATTTTGGTGTTTCTTTCGCGCTTAGGGGCTTATACACGACCTCGACTCTGCCGTCAGAAAATTTACGGATGATGTCATTATCCTTTTCGTTCCAAACCCCGGCATCATGCGATTCTCCTCGGCACAATCGGTGCAATTCTTTAATTGTTTCAGAAGTTATCCTAAGACTTCCGTGTTTGGCGTGGATCAAATCAAGCGCTTTGCGATATCCCGAAACCTCCTCTTCAGAACGATCACGTGGTCTGCTGTGACCTATTACAAGCGGTTTGAGTCGCACACTATCTACTGTAACCCCTTCGATCCGGTTTGACGATTCGACGCTTTCAATAAGCGCCATTTCAACGAGCGTTTTCAAGGCCTGTGGCGATTGTTGTGAATACAAATCCTGTTTACCTTTATATTCTGAAACAGAGTTCATCAACCATACCGTGCCAAGAGGCAGATCAAAAATGTTGTTCTTGAATGAGTTCATTATAACCACCTTTTTATAATATACCATTCAATATACCATTAATCGCGCTAGTATACCATTTAAAAAACTGGGATCCATATTTCAGGGACACCATACTAAATTCAGAACTCCATACATGGGATCTACAGCAATCTTACCTAAATAGCTGCGAATTAATAGTTTCCCCGGATAGTTTGTGATAAAATGCTTCAGATAAAAGATTTTTTTTAAGAGATTTGATTTTTCAAAAGTGATTTCTTGGCGCACGGGACGGATCACTTAATTATTGCAATCTGCCAAAAAAGACAATTAAGTGGATGAGTTGGGTTAAAGCAGGAAAATCTATTCGATTAGATAAAAATAAAAAAGCAAAAAGAAAGGTTAGCCCCGGCCAAAGGGATCGCGGCGATTAAAAAATATTCGATAGGAATTGTTTTATTTGATCATGGCTGCCCGCCAACACTGCAATACATTTTTCTTTTTCTCTTCTTATAACAACACGAATATTGCTTTCTATACCTGCTTCATAATATGGTCTCCTTAATTGCTTATAAAAAAACCGGGGGGCTATCTTTCTTGCCTCCAATAAATTGCAGTCAATAGAATAATAAACATTTAGGGTTTCTAATATTAATCCTACTATTTTCTTTTGCTCATAACCAAGATGCTTAATGCTTCTTTGAAAAGAGGGACGGAAATAAAGACATAATGCCATTAATTAAGCCTTTCCACTTTTTAGGTTTTCTATAAACCTTTTAGTTACTCGTTTCTCCTTCCCCTTTTCCCGCGCAGAAAGGATATCCAATTTCTTATATACCTCTTTCGTAAACGCTTTCCTTTTTATCTCAAGAGGAATAAGCTCAATTTTGTTTTTATAAATCGTTATTTCAAACATGGAACCTTTCCTTAAATCAAGTGCATCTGCAATCTTTTTGGGTATTGTTATTTGATGTTTAGCGGTCATTGAAATTGTCATACTTATCACCTCCTATTGTAAATATACTATAAAGTAAGAATATCGTCAAGTAAGGAATTAAGAATTAGGGTTTAGGGTAAGGATACAGCGCGGGGTCTTGTAAATGGAATTCGGGGGAGGGAGACTAATCCTCATAAAAGATCAAAAATAATGTCGTCAACCTGCTGCCATGGTATAGCATCAACATATTTATTTATTCTCATCTTACGCGGAGTGCGGCAGATAATATAGCCCTTGCCGAAATTTTTGTATTCTTGCAGAAATACCATGAGGTGCTTAGCATCTTTCGCTTGTGGAGCATCACTCCACTTCACTTCTATTGGAATATACTTTCCGTCTTTTTTAACAACCCAGTCAACTTCCGGACCGTCAGGATCTCGCCAGAAAAAAACATCGCTGTTTCTTTCAGACATGCGGGCGCACCTCACCAGTTCCAATCCAACTAACTGTTCAAAAAGATGTCCTAGCGTCTCTTTGGGAAGCTCCGTTCCTTCTCGCGCTACCGCTCGCCTGACACCCAAATCAAAAAACATATATTTCTGCGATTTTGTCAGTTTCTTTCTCGTTGCGCTTTTTGTCAACGGCTCGATCCTCTCTGCAATAAGGCAGTCCTCCATGATCTGATAATATGATGCAATTGTCGTGTGAGAAACGCCTATCTCCTGCGAAAGTTTTCGCAGGTTCACCACTTTACCCGATTCAGACGCGGCATATTCAAGAAATCGCGCAAACGGACCAATATTTCTCACAACCGCTTCGGCGCGCACTTCCTCTTCAAGGTAAGTGGTTACATACGACTTTAAATCAACATCCTGATCACTCTTATTATCAACGGAAATGATACCCGGTAAAGAACCATACAAAATAGCGGCTTCAAGAGAATCTGGATTTGATTCCTTTATAACAAGTGGGTCGAGCTTCAACACCACAATTCTGCCGGGAAGAAGATTTACGTTATGGCCCTTGCGGAGTTTTCTCGCTGATGACCCGGTGAGAACAAAATTGGCTCTTTTTCTATCGATAAGGTCCTGCACCACATCTAATACGGCTGGTACCTTCTGAACCTCATCAAGGAGTACCAGAGGCAAACCAGTCCGGTTTTCTCTGTCCAGGGCCTCAACCTCACTTTTCAAAACAGCAGGATCTTTTTCATACCGCTGCCGCACTTCTGGACTAATAAACGTCACAAATAGATCGCTCTTCAATCGGTTAATAAGAGTCGTTTTACCTGTCTGCCTTGCCCCTAAAAGAAGTACGCTCTTGTTCCTGGCCAGGGCCTTTACGATATTTTTTTCAACAAAACGTGATATATATTTCATGGTATCCATTATCGCCGAAATTGGAGTGCTTGTCAACCAAAAAAAACATTAATAAATAGAAGGACATATTAAACATATTTCAGTCGAGTAGATATAATATGGCCGTCACACTTAGACATGCTTTGTGTTCCCTGTTACTCTCCCCTTTCGGTTTGGAGAGTGTCACATTATTCTGTCTTATGCTTCGACTTCAACACC
>JAVCCP010000035.1 GCA_030765405.1 Candidatus Ancaeobacter aquaticus
AGTTTTTATGTCAATAAAATACTTCAACGTCAATACGAATTTGCTCAAACAAGGCGTTTACCACTAAAATATCGTAAATAGAATGACTTATGGTGAGCTAAAATACTTTGTTGCGGAATTGCTGAGTCCCCCCTGTTTTACGATTTTGGAGGATTTATCCGAGAAAATCTATGGGGGAGTGTCTTCTACTTTTAAAGCAGGGCTCTCTTTTTGCTCAAAAGAATCTTCACCGCGTCGGTGGAAAATTCCACCGACCGCGGTGTTTGCATATTTAAAAATGGGGTGAAACCCCCTTATTAGCTATTGACAGTAGATGCGTTATATCCTATAGATTATAGTATACATTTAATGCTAGGAGTATGTTTGTGAAGTATATTGATAAAAACCGGATCAATGACATTATAAGTAAGTCTCGTGAGGATAATGGATTAGATATAGATGTCATCCTTAATAAAAGCAGAGCTTTGAAGCGCCTCACACTTGAAGAGACCGCGGCTCTCTTGTGTGTTCGCGACGAAAAAGACCTTAAAAAGATATTTGAAGCCGCTACATATGTGAAAAACACCATATATGGTAAACGTGTGGTATTGTTTGCACCGCTCTATATTAATAATATATGCATTAACTTTTGCCAGTATTGTGCGTTTAAGGCTGATAATCAAGTTATTAAGCGAAAGAAACTCTCTCAAGAAGAAATATCAGCTCAAACAGTTGAACTTCTCAAAATGGGGCATAAACGCGTCCTTGTTGTTGCATCAGAATCTTCCAACGAGTCAGATATCGATTTTTACTGTCAATCCATAAAGACTATTTATGATACAAAATACCAAAATCACAACATAAGACGTATTAATATTAATTGTGCGCCACTTAATGTTCCCGCATTCCAAAAATTGAAGGCGATAGGGATTGGTACGTATCAGCTTTTTCAGGAAACATATCATGATACAACCTACATAAGAGTGCATCCTGATGGTCCTAAGAGTGATCCTGACAACAGGCTCAATGCACTTGATCGAGCTTTTAAAGCCGGTATTGATGATGTTGGTGTTGGTGTGCTTTATGGTCTCTATGATTATGTCTATGAAACTCTTGCGCTACTTATGCACGTAGAACATCTTGAGAAGATGCATGGTGTTGGTCCTCATACTATTTCTGTTCCGCGACTTGAACCGGCGATCGGTGTTGATCTTGAGCGGTTTGAAGAGTACCGTGTCTCAGATAGTGATTTCATGAAGCTTGTTGCTGTTTTAAGATTGTCTGTTCCCTATACGGGTTTGATACTATCTACTCGTGAAACACCTGAAATGAGAGATATGTTGTTTAATCTTGGTGTATCACAAATTAGTGCGGCGTCTAAGACTTCTCCAGGCGGTTATTCCGATAATGATGAGACACAAGAGGATACACAGTTTTGTCTCAGTGATCACCGAAGCCTAAATGATATTATCCGTGCCCTTGTTGATGATAAGATGATTCCGAGTTTTTGTACCGCATGTTATCGGGCTGAGCGTACAGGAAAGGCATTTATGGATCTTGCAAAACCGGGTACTATAAAAGGTAAGTGTAATATTAATGCGCTTATCACTCTCAAAGAGTACCTTGATGATTTTGCGACAGATGATGTGAAAGAGACGGGATATAAGCTTATTAATGATATGATTGAATCCTATGATGAAACGACACAAAAATCGCTTAAGGGTATTATGACGAGTCTCGATAAAGGTGAACGCGATACATATATTTAAAAAAGATTAAGGTGGCCCATGAGAAAATATTTAAAGATACTGTTTATAGTAGTGTTAATGTCGGTTTCAAGCAGTACAATTTATGCATCAAATGTTTCGGTGAAGTCAATGCCTCCCGTTGTTGTCAAAACTGTTCCTGAGTCAGGGTCTAGGGATGTTGCCCCCGGGATAATGGAGATAAAGGTAACGTTCAGTAAACCGATGCATACAAGAAATATGTGGTCTTGGGTACAGGTTACACAAAGTTCATTCCCTAAATTTGTTGGGAGAGTACGGTTTTTAGAAGATAAAAAGACGTGTGTTGCTCCGGTAAAGTTAGAACCCGGTAAAGCGTATGCAATTTGGTTTAATAATGGGAGATTTAATTCGTTTCGAGATAAAAATGATCATCCCGCTGTACCGTATCTCTTAGTATTCCAAACAAAAAGGAAGTAAAGGGCAATGAAAATAATTGTAATGCTCCTAATGTGTATAGTGGTAAATATTTCTTGCTCTACGTGTCATGCAGGAGATGTTCCGAAAAGCCATCAGTCACGCGAAAGACTTGCTCGAAAGATTGTTAGTGAAATGCTCGGTGGACGTGTTGATTTTCCTTATACTGATAAACAACTCAAAAAAATATTAAAGTCATTGCCGCCATCTCGAAGTAATTCTGCACGAAAAGCATGGAGATCGTATCAATATAAAAAAGATAAACAACGTTCAGTGCAGGCAAAACAAGAAGCAAATTATCAGCAAAGGTTAGCTATACCTCTTACCCAAAAAATGAAATTTCAACGCACTATTCAGGATGAAAAGAAAAAATGTGAACTTGCCCAGAGGAGCGTCAAGGAACTTAAAGGACAAAACGAGCTGCTTGAAAAGAAAGTAAATGAACTTGAAACACAAAACAACACTCTTGAAAACGAGCTAAAAGCTATCCAAAAAGAAAATGCCGTTTTAGGAAGGAAATGCGTTAATGAAAGAACGTTGCGGCTTAATGCAGAAAAAGATTTTGGAAGTAAACAAAAAGGTTCCGGGATCGTTGATAAATCCGTAGATACTATAGGTGGTGTTGCTGATGTTATTGGATCGGTAATTAAAGGTGTCGTTTCTCCGGGTCAGAAACAGAAGAAGTAATTGTGCTCGTTTATTCCGCATGGCGTTTCATGTAATATGCTTTTTCCCCACCGTATTCAATCTCTTTAACAGATTTAAACTCATGTTTTTCCCAAAAGGACTTGCTGTTTTGTACTGCTACTAATGCCTGCGTTTTATACCCCTCTTTATGTGTAAGTGAATGGAAATATTCCATAAGAACATGTGTAAGACCCTTGTTCCTGTATTCCGGATGTATTGCAAGGTCATGGAGATACATGCAGTTTTCTTCACCGGTAGATGACATTTCTTGCTTGTTCAGCTCATGTACATGGTTTTCACATGAAGGATGCGATATTATATATCCCGCATTCTGTCCATCATAGGTGAGGAGTTTGTTTCCCTCCGGGTAGTAGTCAAGTTTCCTTTTATAGGTGTCTCTCTCTTCCTGATACTCTTTTAAAAATGATTGTTTTTGCATATCTAAAACATCATCAAGGTCATTGTCCTGAATTTGTTTGATTTTAATATCCATAAGAAAATCTCATATTATGTAACCGGTGAGCAAAAGGGGGAATTATTTGGGAGGTAAGAGTAAATAAGGATCAATATCAGGATTATGAATATAAGCTTCTAATGTTTTCTTAAGCCATTCTTCTAAGGATCCGATCTTAAGACG
>JAVCCP010000036.1 GCA_030765405.1 Candidatus Ancaeobacter aquaticus
TCTAGCCGGTGCCTCCTATGTATTAGCATTCTGTAATTTAAGTTGCACTACCTTTTTGTCTCTGAATCTTGAACTCTTATCCCTGCAAAGAAATACGCAAAAAATCCCCTTGATTCTTCAAAGCTGGTGAGGCAATTCGGGCTCTTGACAAAACCGATTTTATAGTGTACAATACGGGCAATATAATGTTTGTAGAGAATGCTATAAGTGATGTGTCTTTGTGTCTAACCCTAAAAGGATTAGATAGAAGGATGTACTACATTTTCTATAAATGAAATGAATTTTGAGAGAGAGAATGAAAAGTAAAGTAATACACAAAAAGTTATTCATAAAGATTATTGCTCTTGCGGTAACGATTGTATTCCTCTGCCAAAACATTGTGTGGGCAATGCCTAATTTTTTTACAAGCGCTGAGTGGCGAGTTACAAGTAATAAACTTGCCCCGCCGTCTGATGAGAAAAACAAATATAAAGACGAAATTAAAGCTTGTGAAGCCATTCAGTATCAGGGCAAAAAAACCGATGCCAAAACATCTGAGCCTGAGAAAGAAGCAAAATTTGCTGAAGATGGCAAGAAAGAAGATTTAGTCGCTCAACTTCTTCCTTTAACAGAGGAAGATCTTCAAAATACTGTATTACGCCCATTAATTGCTCATCCTGATATAGATTTTATACAAACTAAATTTGAAAAATTAAAAAAATCAGTAAAAGGTACTCCTTATGAAAAGATTCTTTGGCATAACACGAACGTATCCTCATTTGACGGAATAAAAGATAAAGGACTAATAAGAGAAGAATATAGCGAAAAAATATATTTTCAATATTACAACTTTGTTGAAGAAGAATATCAGATAGGAATGCTCAATGAGTTAGCAATAGCAGTGTTAGAGGATAACGGTACATATGGAAGTTTTACAATGCCTACACATGGTGTAGTTATTTTTCCATCAGATAAATCCGATTTAACATTGGGACTATCTGTAAGGCATATAGCATATGGAGGAAAAGATATTGATAAAAAACATTTTAGATATATCGATTTGAGTGTTCCAAGAGAAGATGTGGATAACTTTGTAGAAGAATATCTAAAACACCATCCAGATTTAGAAGATCTTTATTCGCAGAGAGAATATTTGGGGATTTTATATCTGAAAACAGTTTGGCTTGATAGATTGACTGCTTTTTTTGAAGCTGCCAAAGCCGAAGATGCTAAAGTGCCTACTGGATATGAAAAGTTTCCTTCAACTTCTACCTTTATTATTCGTAACGAAGATTTAAATATCGAAGGGCTTAATAAAATCCGCGGAACAAAAAATGTCATCATTGTAGATAATAATCCATTCAAAGGTAAAACTAAGGAACAGATAGCGGAAGAGATGGAAAAAAATCCGTGGTTGTCTGTTATTGATCATCATGATGCGTATGACGATGGTGAGGAAAAACCTTCTTTTACAAGAATTATGGATTGGATGAAAACCCCTGAAGGACAAAAACAGTTTGCGTCTGTAAAAGATGGCAAGACGGTTGTTCTTACAAATGCCATGAACCTTGATCCGGATGCGATCTGGTCATTCTTTGCCTTCCAAAAACCCGAATTAGCTAAAGACTATAGAGAATTGATTCAGGAGTCCGATCATTTCACGGATTTTTCATTATTTGGACAGGAAACATATGATGAGAATTTTACAGTCAATAAGCTTACCGATGCTCAAAAACTTGCTTTTATTGTCCTCCAAATGATCAATGAGCAGAAGAAAGCTGTATGTACCGCAAGAGGCAAGAAACCAACGGAACTTACAAATCATGACGTTGGTAAAATAATCCAGAATATTATCAATGAACTTCCCGATATATTAGCAAACATAGAGAGCATGGAAAACGAAAATCGCTATACGGCATATTTGAAAAGAATAAAGGCCGTTAATCGGGTTGCAAAAAAACGGACAAAGAGTTTGGAAGATACCCTGGCCCTGGGGCCTATAACAGAAGATTCGCCTTTGTATGCATTGAAAGATGATGTTGTGGTTCTTGATAATGAAGGAAAGAGTCCGCTCGACGAAAATGAAATTAATGACTGGATTGCTGAAAGTGCCGGGAGGTATGTGTCAGACAAGCCTGTTGCTATATATAAGAACAGAGCAGGAAAATATGCTGTTTCTATCAGATATGGCTCTTTTGCAAGAATGAATGCCGCATATGATCTAAATCCGTTGATAAAGGCGTTGAATGCATTCAATGAAAATCTTCAGGAAGGTGCCCCACGCCAATTGTGGTATGGCAGGGCGGAGGTATTGTTTCAACTGGGAGCTCCAATAACTCTCGAGATTTTAATCGATAAGCTTGCGTCTGTATGGAACGAAGTAAAAAAGGAATCAGCGAAAGAAGGAAAAATTACCAAAGTAAAGAAGGTTAAGGCGCAGCCTGCAAATAAGAGGGATGTAGATTCGAGCATTAAATCCGGGCTAAAAATTAAGGTTGATAAATTAACACTCGGCCAATTCAGGTCGCAGGTGGAAAAAGAACCGAAAGATGTTGTGGAGATATTTCTCGCTGAGAAGCCTCTTATTATTCAACACAAGGCCAATAATAGAAGTGAGGTTATAAATGCCATAAATTCTGATGCCGATGCGATCGAGTTTGATATCCATGTAACGATTGATGGATATCCTGTGCTTATTCACGATCCGTGCATTAGAGCGATGCCAACGATATCGTTGACTCTTAAAGAATTAAAAAAGGCGGTTCCAACAATATTAACGCTTGATGAGATGCTTAAGATTGAAGGTGTAAATAATCTTGTTCTCTTGGCGCATGTCCATAAGTGGCCTGACCACTGGTGGCAAAACATAACCGGGGAAAAGAGGGTTGAGGCAGAAGATAACTACGATAAGAACGCTATGAAAATTATCAAATCCTCATTTGAAAGAAGCGGATTGATGAATAATGTCATGTTTGCGTCATTTGATGTGAAACAGTTGAAGTTAATGAAAGAGGTTTTTCCTGATCATCCACGTGTTCTTGCAACCGAAAAGATGGATAAGATTGATAAACAATCGCCTGAGCAGAAGCTTGACGCGCTTATCGACGAAGCCAATCAGGCGGGTGTTACTTATATTAGTATCGGGGCGAATTTAGACAGGCGTATGAATGAATATGTAAAGAAGGCCGGTATGAGAGTTATGGGATGCACAAACTCAGCAGCAGAACAGCGAGGTTTGTTCGAAGCCGGCGCTTGCGGTGTTATAGTTGACAATGTATCTGAAGCAAAAAAGGTATTTAATAAAGTCCGCATCGTATTGATCAAAAAAGAAATTGAGAAATCCCCAAAAAATTTTCCGAACGATATCAAAAAGCTTCAACTGCAGGGAAAATTGCCCACTATTGGCGGCGTTAAAACTGTTGACGAATTTTTGAAGGAAACGAAAGGTGAAAATATTCCGCTTGTTTTGGGAGGATCCGGTTTTATCGGGTCGCATATGGCGGATAAGTTTCTGGCAAAGGGTGAAAAGGTCGCGATTTTAGTGAGGGGATTTGATAAAGAAAGGCTCGTAAACAATCAAGAACAGTTTAATAATCCAAATTTCTATTGTGTTGGTATCGATGATATGTTCAAAGATGCGGAAGGTTTAGGAAAGATGATTGAGCATAGTTCGGTTGTCTATGATTTTGCGGCTGATGCAGGAGCAAAAGAGATCGATTATCGAAAGGTAGTCAACCTTTTTGCCGTTAACGGCCTTTTAACAGGGCTCATCTCTGAATTGGCGATGAAATATAATAAAAAGGTTGTATATGCATCGACAGGACATTTCCTGCTATTCGTGGATGATCAGGATGCTTCAGTAAACGAGCAAACCCCTCTGCCGATTAAAGGAGAGGTCAGAGATTGGATAAAACAGGCCAGGAAGGATTTTTCGGAATATTTGACTCGATATATTAGAGGCGAAGAAGTCACGTCTCCATTTGAATATGTTGATAAGTATTTGCATAGAGTAGGAAGTGAATTAGGAGATTTGCAGGGATTTTTTGGCTTAGACCAGATATATGGGATATCAAAGGTTTTAGGCGAGGAATTTGTTAAGAACTCAAACCCGGGGAATGGGGTGATTTTAAGGTTCTGTAATGTGTATGGGCCAAGATGCAGTCAAAGTGATGTTATTGGATCGGTGACAAAACGGCTTAAAGACGGCAAAGAGATATCCCCGTCGACAGACAGCCGGCAGTTTATATATGTGAGGGACCTGACCGATGCCGTTAGAAAGGCCGGAGTAAAACATTTTAATAAGAATGAGATGTTTCTCATATCTCCAACTGGCCCTGCGGTAACCATGAAAGTTCTATTAAAAGAAATAGTGAATGCGTTTTCTGGGGAAGCCCGCTCGTTTGAAGCAAAACCAAATTCGAGGGTGATAATAGCGCCGCCGTTTAATTCTTCAAAGGCGCAGGCTGTATTGGGTTTGAAGATAAGGACTGACTTGAGAAAAGGGATTAAAGAGACGGTGGAATGGTTCAAGAAAAAATATGGTTATTTTGAACCGGCTAAGCCCAATATCGAAAATCATATGAAAGGTAGTGAGCTGGCAGATAGGGCGGCGTAAAATCCCATAGGTGTTAAGTTAAGGGTATAAAAATCTCTAGGTTCTTGACAAACCCTAATTTAGCAGGTATAATGCGGTCATATATGCGCAATACAAGAATTGTGTGTTTATGTGTAGTGTATTTGTGTGAAAGGGTGTAGCTATGTGTAAAAATAGAGTGTTTTTAAAGTTGATTGGCTTCTTAGTATTGTGGATTTTTCTGCTTCAGCAGATTGGATGGACAGACTTCTCTCGGTATACCCTTGCCCCTAAGTTTGATCGCCATACTCTTGAAGATATGAAAGAAGAAGCTGACGAGAGACTTGCGCAGATGTCATTCATTTTATCCGAATCCGACAAACGTGCGATTGAGAAGCTGAATAAATTACTTGGTGGTGTCAGGGCTATGAACACAAAAAAGGGTTTTTTTGCTGCGGATGAAAAAAGAATCAAAAGAACGCATTATTTAATTTCCCAGTTATCCAGGATACTGAAACAATATTATGACATTGATTATAAGATTGACGACACCGCTTCGAATGTGGATTTTCTGGTGCAGGGCAGTTCGACATCAATAATACCTATTATGTTGACTTTGACAAACGGCCAGAGGTATGTTTTGAAAGGATGCGGTCCGGAACTCTACAAGAACACTCCGGAAGATATTAAATTTATTATCAGCACTCAGAATGAGATGAGAAGATGTAGATTTCCTGTCCCTGAGCTTAAAAAGACAAATTCGCAAAATGGCAATCCGCTTGATTATACTATTAAGTTTATGGGAAGGTATTGGATGTTGGAAGAATTCAGAAGTGAGGGTGAATATAAAGAAGAATTTCGCTGGCAACCTGACAAAGTTGATAGTGTCCTTCGTCTTGCAGCCCAGATCCAAAATAGGCTAAATCCTCGGAGACTATTTGGCAGACGTATACCTAAACGTCCTATGGTGGATTATATAACCGGCCATAAAGATATAGTTTTTAGTAAAGCTGCCCAAAACGGTCTTGGGGAAAGACAGGCTCTATTCGATCAGAACAACAAATTTATTTCTGCCCAGCACAAATTGGTTAAGGAAAATCTTAAGATACCCGAAGATGATTATGTCTTCATTCACTCTGATCTGGACACCAACGTCAGGCACGGCCCAAATGGCACTATCTCAACTATATATGATATGGCTTCAGTGAGGTATGATTATAAGCTTAGAGAGCTTAATGTGATTATTATGAATGTTTTGACAGATGATCCTGCGACGTTGTACGAAAATCTTTTGCGGTTTATGTGCGTATATCAAAGAGAGCTGGATCCGGATAAAAAACTTTCAAACAAAGAACTCACTTTTTTTATTAAATATGGTCTTAGGAGTTTTTTTCTGATAGACGCATATTTGTATGCCTTTGGTTCTAGAGAGATCGATTATGCAAGTGCTGTGAAGGTATTGGATTCATTCAAGATGTATGCGAATTTATTCGACACGGATAAAAAGATCGCACAATTTATCGATCAAATCAATAAGGTTCAAATCTTAGCACAAGTACCCAAAAAAGTTGCAGAAGAATTTGGCTTAGATGTACAAAATATTAGAACGATATCAGGTGGGGGTGCAATGGCTAGCAGACCGATTTTTGTTCTTTCTACTCCTGGTGGTCAAATACCAATTAAACGACTGAACGTTTTTAATGAAGAGGGAGCAAAACTTATTATACATTACATGTTGTATTTACAGAGCAACGGTATCCCGATAAAAATAATGCCTAAAAAGGGTACTGATGGGAGTAAGCTAGCGCACTATTATACAAAAGTGTTAATTAAAGAAACTGGGAAGTATGAATATTACCATATTGAACGTTGGGGGGAGGGCAGACAAATATCCCGTGCTGATGCATCAAATTTGCCGGAAACTTTAAAGGCAGTTGGCCGTATGTTGGGGAAAATTCATAAATTGTCTAGAAACTATAAGAGTCCTTACCAAAGTCACCCTAAATCTTACTCCTTTTCTAGAACGGTAGGGCGAATAGTTGATCCCGCAGAACAATGGAGACAAAAGATTAAAAATTACTTGTCAGAGAAAGAATCTGAGTTGTTGGACCGTGTAACGGAGGAGGTTCGTAATTATTGGACTTCTGAACGTTTTAACTCTTTTTTGCAACATATGATTCCATCCGACCTTAACTTTGCAAACCTTATATTTGATGAATCGGGCATTGACATTATTCAATCTATTGATTGGGACCAAATAAGGGTTGCTTGTCCGTTGGAGGACTTCTTTGCAACGCTAATTCAAACAGGCCGAAGAGAGGAAGGTCTTTATGTGGGGCCATTAAGGGATGATTTGAATATTTTTTTAGAAGGTTACAAGGAAACTGCTGGTGATATTTTTACGGATGAAGATCGTTTGAGGCTTCCTGCTTTTTTTAATACCCCGATTCTTGTTCATATGTTTTATAATGCAATATTTCTTGACGAAGCCCCTAGTCTACATGCAAAAAATCTTTCAAAAATTAAAATGCAGCTCAAAACACTAAAAGATATCCGATCTGAGTTAGGAACAATACCAGAAGCTGAAAAGGCTTTAGAATCTTACCAGTTAGAACTTACTAAATCTTCGGAAGAACCAGGACCAGCTGCAATTGACAAATCTTTAAATGAATCTCAAGATGCAGATGCTTTGTTAGGAGCTAGTTTATAATAGATTTATCCCCCACTCCCTCCCCCCAGCAATTCCGCAACAAAGTATTTTAGCTCACCATAAGTCATTCTATTTACGATATTTTAGTGGTAAACGCCTTGTATGAGCAAATTCGTATTGACGTTGAAGTATTTTATTGACATAAAAACTGATACATATATAATGTATCATATATAGGAAAGGAGGGTCTGTATGAGGAAGAGGTTAAAGATGTCGGCAGAGGAAAAGAA
>JAVCCP010000037.1 GCA_030765405.1 Candidatus Ancaeobacter aquaticus
AGTTGGTAAATGCATGGCATGCCGACCATATTTATAAACATGATCCCAATGCAATAGACGTATTCTGGTTGACGTTGATGATAGCGTATAATTTATTTAATGCTTTTATTGAACTTAATCTAAAACCGGAAATCCGAAGAGGCCGGAGCCGCAAATACTGGGCATTGGTGATAGCCAGTGAGTTATACGCGACAGAGTTTACGTGTGCCGGCGATTATTCCGGCCCATGATATCCATGATGTGGTGTTATTGGTTATTATTTGAGTTACTTAAAAGAATTAAGGGAGCGGTGTCTTTACGGTAGATATAATCGTCTTTTGTAATCCAATTTTTTAAGCGAAATCCTTTCGCGAATATGACCCTTTGTTTAAAAACCTCTAATTAAGCTTAAAATCATACCTTATGCGTATTGTTGCGGAATCGTTGGGGGGGACTGTCCCCTATTGACAAATATACGAATTTCTAATACTCTAATCTCATAAAATTATAATCAGGGGTTTCCCTAATTAACAGGAGGATCATAATGAAAAAGTTGATTTTCGCAATCATAATGTTTTTACTTGTTTGTTCAATCCCTAGGTTAGTAAATGCGGTGACAAATAATTTTAATGGTTCGATGGTTCCTGGCGACTGGGAAATGGATGAGAACTGGAGCGAGGGTGTACTTCCTGGTGTTGGAGACGATGTAATATTCCTTTCCTACATCGACGACTTGGGTGGAGACAAGACGGTCAATACGTTTGCGAGCCATACGACGAGCACCTCTGAGTTTGGCAGTGCCGGCGCAACCCTGACTGTCACGAATGGAGCAACGTTCTACGACAGCTCCTCCAACCGCGGCATCATCACCGCCGACACCACGTTTAACGGCAGCTCCTACAATCTGACAGGCACCATCACCGGCGACACCACGTTTAACGGCTCTTCAACAAATGTGATGAGCACCATCACCGGCACCACCACGTTTAACGACAGCTCCTCCACCTTCGGCAGCAGCACCCTTAATGGAAATGTTACGCTTAACACCACAGGTGATATTGCAGGTACAATCAACGTGAGCGAGGGAGAAAATGTTTCGGCTATCAATAGCGGAACAGTGTCAGCGGCAATCAACGGTTCCGGCGGTCTTACCAAAACCGGGGCGACAACAGTGACACTGAGTGGATCAAACACCTATTCTGGAGAAACCACGATTAGTCTGGGAACACTTTCAGTGACGGGTGGTATTACCAGCAGTGCTGTTACAATTAACGGGGGTACGCTTATTGGATCAGGGACGGTCGGAAATATGACCGTCGCAGACGGCGGTACTTTTTCTCCGGGATTGAGTCCTGGCACGCTGAATGCCGGTGCTACTACGTGGGAAAGCGGGGGTACATATCTTTGGGAGATTAATAATGCCACAGGTTTACAAGGGGCCCCTTTGGGTCTCGGCTGGGATTGGCTTAATATTACAGGAGGACTAGGCATAACCGCAACCTCCGGCAATAAATTCAATCTTAACCTATCAACAATGGGAGTCGATGCCGCTAACTTTGATAACTCTGACCCTTATTCATGGATTATAGCAACGGCTTCTGGCGAAATTACAGATTTCTCTGCTGATAAGTTTACTATTGATGACAGTTTGTTTACAAATGCCCTCGGCGGCGGGTCTTTTGGCATTGAACAGGACGGCAGCAATATCAATCTAACATTTGCCGCAGTCCCCGAACCGTCAACTTACGCACTATTCGGCTTAGGTCTTTTTGGGCTTATTTATTTTCGTAGAAGAGGCTTAAAAAGCTGAAGACCAATGAGACGTGCAATAAACACGGTAAGAAAAAGCTGTCCGAGAATAGCTTCCATAACAGCGAGATTACGCACAAAATCAGTTACAGGCGTTATGTCCCAATACCCGAGCGTAGCAAGAGTTACCCCCCTAAAGTTCTCTTTCAAACCCCTGTTGAGCAGATTGAAGATTTAGTATCTTGCGTGGATAGTTATTAATCCAGTTTTCTATAGTCTGAATAGTTGATTGTGTCAGTTTTTCTATCTTTCTGCCTTTAGCACCGAATCGTCGGATAATCCTGTTGATGTTTTCATTGGTACCCCTTTCGATACCATTGATAACGCGCAGAACCGTCCCCAATATACAATATATATATTCTCTTGCTCACTATAAACTAACTTCAATTAAAACATTCGCTTTGCTCGTTTCATCTATTTTGACTTTCACAGGTTTGGCGGACTTTGCTTTTTCTCCCTCGACTTTGATAAGCTTTTCTTCTTTTTTGCTCAGTTTAGCGGCATCAAAGACCATTTTATTACTTCCATTCTCAGCCCATTTAAAACCAAACTCCTCTGCCATAACTTCGCTTATATATTTCTTTTCATCTTCTGTCTTTTTTCCAGTTGGGTTCGTGGTAAAAAGGGTTGCTCCCAAAGCTTGCATGTCTTCCATCATAACGGCCTTCAAAGCGTAGGCAATGCCTTGGTTTTGGCAGTTCTCATCAACCGCAGCCTCCGCAATATGAACTTTTATCATTTCATCACTACCCTTAGACAAAAGCACAGTGGTATAACCTCTTACCCTGCCTGATTCATCTCGATAAACCCAGATACGCGGGGTGGGAGTATGTGAAATATCCTTGCCTTGCATTTTTATAGCATTTCGCAAATGTATTTTCATCATTCGATAGTATTTCGTAGTCCACCTTGGTTTGAATATAAGCCAATAGAGGCCTATCATGTCATCCATATCATTCATCTCAGCTCTATTATCAATATTATCGACTATTTTTTTCGGTAATCTATGTGTCTTCTCATAAATGGTTTTTTCAACAAACTTTTCCTGGCCTTCAGCAGGTTTTGATTCTTTTTTAAAAATATGCTTATACATACACTTTTTATTCTCTTCTTTGCTTTTTGGATAAAATGAAACATTAACCACTGTCCTCTTATAGCCGTATTCTTCGTTCAACAAGACACCGTAATGAATCATAGCATTCTTAGGTGTTAAAGAACCAAGGATACCCAAATCCTCAATATAAATCGTTTTTATACCAATCGAACTCAATTTTTCTTCAAGTCTCCCAATAATAAATGGCATCCATTTCTTCATTCTATTTCTCATACTTCTGGATAGATTCCAGTACCCAAAGGACTGTATCTCTCCAACGTAAAAAACTCTCTCTCCATTAACCGTGGCAAAAGTGCCGATAATTTGCCCTATAATGTCTCTATAGGGTATTGAATAATTCCTGGCATGTTGCAGAGCATCCATCTGCTCGGGGTAATTGTTTCTTGTTTTCTGAGAGGGCCTAATAATCATTGTAATTTGTGCAACGGCATCACTAATAACGGTCCAGCTAGTTCCGCTCTCTATAATCGGGGAAATAACAAAATCAGTTTCTTGAGAATCTCTTTTATGATCCATCCACAATTTTTCTATTAAAACCTTTGTAGTCTCCAGGTTTTTATTCTCAATACCTTTTAAAACATCAGACAGATATCCGTTTATTTCGGCAATATTTTTCTGTAACAAAAAGGTGTCTGTATTAACAACACTTCCCAACTCGCCTGGTTTATATTCATTTAGAATAGAAATGAAGCGCAAACTTTCAAAAAACCCTGGCAAATCATCCTTGGTTAAATTCCTTGCACTCTTAAAAATATGTTTCAGATAAGGATTTCTATAATATTTAATCATGTAGAAATCAGTTATAAACTGGTCATAGAGATAAAAATCATCCTTATCTATGAGGGAAATAACCCTTTTAACACTCTCAAATGTATCTTTGTCGTCTTTAAACATATCAAAACATAATATAAAAAATGCACAGGCAATATCGGGGGAAACTTTTACCTCATCACAAAATTGTCTATATTTCTCTTCCAGAGGATAATCCTTAGAAGGTAATTCCCTAATCACATTGTTTATATCAGTTACAATCACTCCGCTTTTCATTAAATTACCATTTAAAAGTTCTAAAATCCTATCCATAGCCCATCCCAGGTAGCGAATGTTATGAATATCTTCCCCTAATACATATTTAAGAAAGAAGTAAATAGGGCTAAAAGCATCTAGTCTTCTATTATCCGAAAGAGAACTTATTCTTCTTAATTGGCTATAAATGTACTGCCTATTTTCAGCAGTCGTCTTAAATGAGGAAAGGAATTCTATAACATCAAGTTGAGCTCCTCTTTCTGAAAGGATATAATACTGATCTTGAGGGTCTTTAGACATCACAGCAAAATCATAAAGAAGTTCTTTTAATTCCTCTCTTATAACAGGATCTTTTTCCCTTATAGCTGAACGATAGATTGGGCTTTTATCGAGAAAATTGTCTAAATCTTTAGTGCTGTCTTCTTTTAAAACCTTCAAAAACAGTTCAACATACTTACTCGTTGTAAAAACACAGTTTTCCCCTCTTTCATTATCTCTGAAAACCAATTCATGCCTCACAATAAGATTATTGACACCTCCACGAAAATCTATCCTTTTTAACGCTAATTCATTCTCCATATCTTTATAAAACTGTTTTTGTGGCACAATCCCATCATGTTCTTCCAGATAATCCATAACAATATTGGGGATTGCCATCTTTGCTATCTTGCGTATCTTTAGGATATCTGATCTGCTTAAGTATCCCTCATTGACTAGAGCCCTAGAAATCCTTCTTTTTTCACGCAACGCAACACCTTTTAATGGTGCAAGCAGATTAAACATCATCTTTCTTAGCTCAGGAATTTGCGGGAGGTTTTCAGCCAGAAACTTTCGCCTTTTTGAAGATTTCCTTAACTTATCTTCTTGCAAAATGGTATCTAAAAGTTTGCTTATCTTATTTCTGAGTTGATTTTTATCGGTATTTGAATCTTCGAAAATAGATTTGGGAGCAAGGGCATGTTTCGTATCTCGTTTAATAAAAGGGCCTGCTGTAGCAACATTTTGGCAGAGGAAGGATATCGTTACCGCAAGTGCGATAATTTTTATTAATAGTCTTTTATGTATTACTTTACTTTTCATTCTGTTTCCAAAATCCATTTCATTTATAGAAAATGCAACACATCCTTATATCTAAACCTCTTTGATTTAGACACAAAGACACACAATTTATAGCATTCTCTATAAATGTTATAACACTTTTATTGTACGCTATAAATGCGGTTTTGTCAATAGGGATATTGGTCCCCAAAATAGCGGATAAGAAAAGGAATATAGACAAAAAAGCCTCCTAACTCACGTGTTTTCAAGGTATAATAAATGAAAAAGCACATCCCGATAAAGAATGTGCTTTCTGTAAATAATATCTCAAAAACATGTCGGTTTTATGCCGCCGTCATGATTGCCCGCATCATGCTGTAGTTTGTCTTCGTTGATTTACTCGGAACTGTGACTGGAAGAGGCGCTTTCATAAATTCTGCTACGTTCATCTTGGCTACCTCATCTTCCTTTATACCCATTAGATAGGCTACAAATTCTCGGAACTGTTTCTTCAAAGCGGGATCATCGATATAACCCGCCAACTCAGCAAATGTCATCGTCTCAAACTTTTTTCCCAGCCGTTGATGAAGTTCTATGCCCTTCCCCGTAATATCCAAGAGCGATCCGATATGGTGAATCTCGTTTTTCTTTGGGTCGAGCGGCCTCGGTGTTACCTCCAGCAGTTTCGCCCGGTCTGATACAATATCCTTTATCCGATAGGCCTCGTCCGAAGAATTGAGCCATCCGACATCTTTTGCTTCCACCACCGTCATTATACCCATTCCTCTCAGCAGGCGGTTCGCGTACGCGACAGCCGCAACCCCGAGCGGTTCATTCGCCACCTCTGACCGGACGGTCTCCACTTCGACCGGTTTCATAAAAATGTTCGGATATTTCTTCGCTATGTTATTCACATAATCAAACGGCACAGCGTATCTCTTGTCATACACCGGTATGATGATAAGATTCTCCTTCTGTGCCCTCTTCGCTATCTCTTCATGCAGGTTCACGATATCGGGACTAATCGTTAAATAGATGACCTTCGGCCGATTGGCCTTCTCCGCCGGTACCACCGGCAGTGCCAGGACATCGACAGCCGTCGACATATTGGGCTCTTCAGCCATCTCCTTCGCTATATTTTTAGCCAGCCGGCTTCCAAAAAAGGCCGCCGATAACAGCTTTTCCAAATATTCCCTATTCACCCCCAGCCCCGCAAGCACCCTGACAACGGCTTGCTGGTGAACGCCAGAAAACGCCTTGAACCGCTCGATATCCATCTCCTGCGCCGCTTTTTCATCAACAACTTGCTCAAGCGCGTGAGAGCCCTCATGGCCTAAGACAAATGTTAAAAATGGAAGGAGATCTTTTGGATCCTGATTGAGAAGAGCGATATCAATAAATATTTTGGTTCCTTCTATCGTCGCGTAGTGGCGAACATTTTTGCGGAACTCGATCTGGTAGTCTTTTATATCCTTAGTCGTATCCGGCACCCTTGCCCTTATAAATCTAAAATATCTCTGGATAGTAGTAAGGTTGTCCTGCGCGTTAGCCGCAACCGGAATCCCCTTTGCCGTCAAAGCGTTCACTATCGTTTTCGAAAGCGTCTTTGGTTCTTGATCCTTTCCTAAATCAAACACCAGCCCTTCATCATCACCAATCTTTTCACCCAAAAGCTTTGCTGCCCCGGGCTGGGTGAGTGGATCAAATCTATCTATCGTAGGTAAGAATGGGTGGATATTAACACTTCCAAACCTAAAAATAGCGGGTTTAACTAATTCTTTTATATCTTTTTCTGATACTCCCAAGACTTCCTTTAATTTCTGGAACTTTCCCTCATTCATAGGAAAAAAGAAGGCAAAATCTTCACACTGTACAGCATACTCTTCAGCATCAAAAATATCATTTACGATGAGAGCCCTACGAGGATCATCAGTTGGTAACTCCAGTTTGTTCTTGGTTGCCAATAACAAACTATCAAGAAGCAAACTCGAATAGTCAATCCCTTTGCTCGTGGCACCTCTATTAGTGGTTGCTACTACCATTGGTAAACTTTTAATGTCACCTTTACTCAAACTATTAACAAGAGAGTCCAAAGTCTCAACAATAAAATCCGCGGAAAAACAGGACTCTATAATTATGTTTAAGTCAGAATGTTTATAGTTATTATTTCCTGCCCGCCAATATATCAAAGAATTAGCTAACTCTTTGTAGCTAATGGCATCTAAATGATCGGATATCTCTCTTCCAACTTGGCCATTTTCTAACCAGAAATGGCTTGGACCTCCATGTCCGCCAAACCAAATTGTTGTGTTAGGCGGGCACTCTCGAATCGCTTGTAAAATATACTCTTTATCCTCTGTTCCCCTAAAAACCTGAATGTTTTCATCCCTTACACCAAAACGTTTCCTGGCAAAATCGGCAATAGCTAAAGGATCAAAGAGATACTCTGAATGAACAACTATAATTAAATGTGCGTTTTTATTTAGCACAACTCTTTTAGAAAACTTTTCCGTAACTTCGATTATAAAAGGCAAAACCTTTTCAATATTTTCGTCAGATATATCAAGCCCAAAGCGCTTTATCGTGAGGTCTATTGCTCTTGCTACGGAATACTGATTGGCAAAGCCTAAATCTTTAGTTTTTGAATAAAACTCCCTATTAGAATATATCGACACTATATCCACAGGGTTTAGTGCGCCTTCTTCTATTTCTTCCTTCCTATACATCAAGTTGACAAAAACTCTTGCTATAGCTTCGCTATCAGTTAATGTTACAGCTTTTCCTTTTAAAATATTATTCTGCAGATAAGTTTTTATAATAGGGGCAATCTTTTTTTTGTCTTCAGCCTCAGGAAAATGTTTGGTTATAAGCTCATTTAAAAGCCTTGCTACCGATAAGCGAACAAATGAGTTTTTATGCTCTAAAAGTTTGCAAAGCGATTCAAATGCTTTTTCGTTTTTGAATTTGCCTAATGCGACTGCTGCATATATGCGGACAAGCACATTTTTATCACCTAACAATTTAATAAGCGGTTTAATTGCCCTTTCATCCTTAATCTCACCCAATGCATGTGCTGAGTCTGCGCGGAGTTTGGCTGCTGCTTTTTTATTTTTCAAAATTTCGATAAAGAAATTATATCTTCTTTCTTTGGCTTCTTTGGCTTTTATGTCAAGTATGCGTATTGTCGCTACTATCCAGCCGCGAACGGTTATATTCTTCTCATCCACGAATGCTTTGATAAGTTGGCTCAACGCCGGTTCTCCAATTCTAATTAAGTCTACAACCACATCTGATTCTGAATCTTTATCGCTTAATGATTTAATAAGTAACTTAATTGCTTTTGGGTCTTCAGGTGTATCTTCCTCTTCATCCTTTAAGATTTCGCGAAGTGGTTTAACTGCTTTTATATCTCTAAACTCGCCCAATGCATATGCCGCCGCTTTACGTACCTCTGCGTTTTTATCATTTAAAGCATTACGAAGCGGTTCAACTGCCGGCTGACCAATTCCTAATAGGGCGTATGTAACATATCTGCGGACGTTCTCGTTTTTATCTTTTAATGCCTCAATAAGAATGTCAATCGCTGGTGGACCAATTCCTATTAGGGCATAAGTAGCGTTCCTGCATACAAACACGTCTCTATTACCCAGGACTTCAATAATTGGTCTAACTGCTGGTTTCCCAATTTTAATCAATTCATCCCAACTCTTTTTTTTATTTTTTGCAATATGATAAGATATTTTTTCCTGCACAGTTCCAGGTTCCCAGTTTAGTTTATCTAATGTTTTTACCGCAGATTGGCGAACGCCCAAAAATTCATTCTTGTTTAATAACGTTTCTACAAGAATATCAACTGCCCTTTCATCTCCAATCTCACCTAATACCACTGCTATAGCCCTGCGATGATATGCATAGTTCTCCTGACCTTTCTTATCTTCTAAAAATTTGAGAAGAGATTCAACTGCTGGTTTGCCAATTCCTATTAAGGTATAAGTAGCGTCCTCGCATACAAACGGGTGGTTATCACCCAGGACTTCAATAATTGGTCTAACTGCTGGTTTGCCAATTTCAATCAATTCATCCCAACTCCTTTCTTTATTTTTCGCAATAAGATAAGATATTTTTTCCTGCACAGTTCCAGGTTCCCAGTTTAGTTTATCTAATGTTTTTGCTGCAAATCGGCGGATCCACGCATTCTCATTATCTAAAAGCTTGATAAGATCTAAAAGCTTGATCTTCGGCGCTAGTTTGCCAATTTTAGCTAAGACTCTTCTTGCTGCCAAAACGATATAATTGTTGTTATCGCTGCAGGCTTTGATAATGGAGGGAATTACTAGTTCACCAAATTCAATTAATTCTTCCTCTGCAGTTTTGCGGATCTGCCAATCTTCATCCCCTAATTGTTTTATTAACTCCTTTATCCTATCTTGCATGGGTTTGGAGACTGTGGCCGGCGACGCAGAAACTGTTGCTGCCGGAACTTGGGCTCTCAATACATTTGATAAACCGGCGGACCCGACAGGGAATATTCCGCTTATCAGCATAATAGTAACAAGTGTAATAACAACTTTTTGCGCGAATTTATTGTATAATGCTATTTTAGCTAATCCATATCCTCCTAAAACTGCAAATAATATCGAGCCACTTATTGCCATGAAAGGTATCAGGCCTATGTTTAGTGCTGTTAATATAACTCCAAATATTAGCCCCGTCTTTACAACTGTACTGAGAATTTCACTCGCACCAGAATATGCAGGGTATAACGGCTCTTCAATTTGTTTGGTTTCGCCTTTACCTATAACACGTTTAATTGCATCAACCACTTGGGAGTAAATACGGTATTGACGGACTGCTTCAAGCGCTTTTACTAGTTTAGGGTTAGGGCCGGTTAGACTTTCCACATAGCTTTTTTCGGCGCCTAACAGCCTGAGAACATTTAAAACAGATTGTTGATGCCTTTTGCTGAATGCCTGGAATCTCACCCAGTCCATCTCCTGAGCCGCTTTTTCATCAACAACTTGATCAAGCGCGTGAGAGCCTTCATGACCTAAGACAAACGTTAAGAATGGAAGGAGATCTTTTGGGGCTTGATTGAGAAGAGCGATATCAACAAATATTTTTGTTCCTTCTATCGTCGCGTAGTGGCGAACATTTTTGCGAAACTCGATCTGGTAGTCTCTTATATCCTTAGTCGTATCCGGCGCTCTGATTCTGATAAATCTAAAGTACCTCTGCATAATAGTGAGGTTGTCTTGCGCGGTATCCGCAACCGGAATCCCCTTTGCCGTCAAAGCATCCACTATCGTTTTCGAAAGCGTCTCTATCTCTTCTCTAACCGCCTTCGGTTCTTGCGCCTTTCCTAAATTAAACACAAGCCCTTCATCATCACCAATCTTTTCACCCAAAGGCTCTGTTGCACCGGGCTGGGTGAGGGGGTCAAATCCATCTATCATAGATAAGTATGGATGAATCAGGCTCTTTTTAGCGATTTTGCGCTTATCTATTTTTATTACAGGGAAGGCCTTGACAAACTGCTCTTTCAATTCCCCTAACAGAGGAAAGAAGAAAGCAAAATCTACTTTATCGGCAACAAACTTCTCCGCGCTAATTATATCGGCTATCCTTACTTCAGTTTTGTTGCGGGTTGCCCTGCGCAAACTGTCTACAAACTTTCCGGTCGGCATATTCGTAAATCTGTTACACGCCGACACAAAAACTGGAAGGTCCTTAATCTCGCCTTTCTCAACGCTTTCTTTCAGTAAATTTATTGTATTTACTGCAACCTTCGCTGATTTACATGTTACCACTACCATAAACATATCTGATAATATTCCGTTATTTTGGGCTGCACGTGCTTTCAGAGCACTTGCTAATTCCTGTGAAGTTATAAGAGTTTTCCTATCAAGTGAAACACTATTTAAGTGTTTATAATGACCATTTATAATAACTACCCCATTTTTCGGGCATTTTTCCACTTCACTAAGAAATTTCTTTTTATGATAACCGCCTACAAAACTTTTAATATGTTTTACCCCAAATCTCCCCGCAAATTCTTCCCATAGCGCAGGATGGAACACGCTTTCATGATTGGACATAATTATTAAATTAGTATTTTTATCAAACATTATTCTTTTAGAATGAATTTCAATCGCATCCAGTATAATCGGCAGGGCCTTTTCAATGTTTTCTGCCGTAAAACCAAGTTCAAAACGTTGTAAAGTAAGTTTTATTGCCCTGGCAATCGAAAACTGATTTGCAAAATCAAGATCTTTGGTCTTCTCAATAAATTCGTCGTTGGTATATATTGAAACGATATCCCCAAGGGAAAACACTCCATACATTATTTCATTCCTCTTGTGTATCAAATTAATAATAAATTTCGGTAAAACCTTTTTATTTATCTTTTTAAAAGCTCCTTTTTGACACGGCCACCCATAGCTTCCTTCTATATGATTTTCTAATAGGGGTATGATCTTTTTCTCGGCGATGCCGATATCGGGATATGCTAATGCAAGTCTGCACAACGCCACCACAGCCGCTTCTTGAAGTTCAATATTGGCAATACCGGTCCTTCTGTAAAACTCAACGATAGGATTTATAGCCCTTGAATCTTCCAGCTTACCCAATGCGGTTATAATCCTTTCTACGATTAAGATATTTTTCTTCCAAAAACCTCCGCCAATAGGTGTTTTCATTTCGGTATATTTTTTTAGCATATCAAGCAGATGACCAACCCCTTTTTTATCTCCAATTTTTCCTAAAGCCTCTGCCACACGCATTTGAATCTGCCAATACGGGTTATTTAATGCTGTTTTAATTAGCGGCTTAACAGCGCTGGAATCGCCTATTTTAGCCAAATACAATGCAGCGAATGTACAAATTATGTCATTTTGACTGTCCAACATTTGTATATGATAGTCTAATCCTGCTTTCCCAATCATATCTAATGCTCCACTTGCAGCATTGCCTAATTCCAGATCACGACTGGTCGCATTAATCCGCAAAAAAAGCGGAACCGCTCTCGCGTATTTTAGTTTACCCAATTTATAAATCGCATTTATACGCGGGGCATACCCACGATCCATGAGCCCTACATGATAAGAGTTCCATCCTACGTTTAAGAATTTGAACAAGAGACGCGCAGCATCCTCCGTATCGTATTTACACACAGCATTAACAGCATCAAACTGAAGTTGGGAGTTACCCTCATTAAAAATAATTTCAGAAAGAAATTTAAGAGCGTCCTTAGTTTGAAGCTCTCCCAAAATCCATGGAGTCCACTCTACAATTTTTCTATTCGCCCTCGTCATAATCCAAATATTATCTAACTTATTCTTTAGGGAAATAATTACCGGATTACCAATAGACACAAGCGCCAGGGCAGCCTCCTTCTGGACAACATGTGAGCCATCACCCAGAGCCTTAATCAAAGGATTAATCGCTCTCCGACCCTTTATTTTTCCCAAAGCCCGCGCGGCATGTTTACGCACCTGGACCGATCCATCTTCTAAGTCTTTAATGAACGATTTAACAAATGAATCGATTGTATGCGATATGACCTGGCGTACCCCCCACACACTAAACTGCAGCGGATTAACAAGAGCTGCCGTTGGAACTTCGGCTTTTGATACATCAGCAGGCACGACAAGGAGCATTCTGCTTATTAGCATAATAAGAACAATGGCCGGTATAATAATAATTTTTCGCGAGAATTTATTATATAGCGCTATTTTAGCTAATCCATATACTCCTAAAACTAATCCTGCTGTTATCATAAATGGTATCGACCAGTTTATTGCTAACAGTATGGCTCCAAATATTAGCCCTGTCTTTACAACTGTACTGAGAATTTCACTCGCACCAGAATATGCAGGGTATAACGACTCTTCAATTGGTTTGGTTTCGCCTTTACCTAGAACACGTTTGATTGCTTCAACCACCTGTGAATAAATACGGTATTGACGGACTACTTCAAGCGCTTTTACTAGTTTAGTGTTAGGGCCAGTTAGACTTTCTACATAGCTTTTTTCGGCGCCTAACAGCCTGAGAACATTTAAAACAGATTGTTGATGCCTTTTGCTGAATGCCTGGAATCTCACCCAGTCCATCTCCTGAGCCGCTTTTTCATCAACATCTTGATCAAGCGCGTGAGAGCCTTCATGGCCTAAGACAAACGTTAAGAATGGAAGGAGATCTTTTGAATTTTGATTGAGAAGAGCGATATCAATAAATATTTTGCTGCCTTCTATCGTTGCGTAGTGGAGAACATTCTTGCGGAACTCGATCTGATAGTCTCCTATATCCCTAGTCATATCCGGGGCTCTTGCCCTGATAAAGCTAAAATATCTCTGGATAATAGTAAGGTTGTCCTGCGCATTATCCGCAACCGTAATCCCTTCTGCCTTCAAGGCGTCTACTATCGTTTTTGAAAGCGTCTTCGGTTCCTGAGCCTTTCCTAAATCAAACACCAGTCCTTCATCATCACCAATCTTTTCACCAAGAAGTTTTGTTGTGCTGGGTTGGGTAAGGGGGGCAAACTTTTCAATCACCGGCGTAATAACCGGTGTTTTGGGCGGTTGAGGTAGAGATTTTTTAGAAATCTCTTCAAGCGTTGCTTTGGCAATTTTTCGCACAGATTCAACTGAATCTGACGCTAATTGTATTAATACATCGACAGGGGTATTGGAATGACCTGCAACATCACATTTCACATATAGATCAGGATCCGAAACTAATTGTCTTAATGCATCAGCAGGGGTATTGGAATTAAACGCAACACCACGACGAACAGAAGACCTCGGATCCGAAACTAATCGTTTTAATACATCGACAGGGGTATTGGAATTAAACGCAACACCCTGACGAACAGAAGACCTCGGATCTGAAGCTAATCGTTCTAATACATCAACAGGGGTATTGGAATTAAACGCAACACCCTGACGAACAGAAGACCTCGGATCCGAAACTAATTGTCTTAATACATCGACAGGGGTATTGGAATTACCTGCAACAGCACATTTCACATATAGATCAAGATCCGAAGCTAATCGTTTTAATACATCAACAGGGGTATTGGAATTACCTGCAACAATATACCTTATACCCTTATTATGGCTACACGATGATAAAAACCTCAACAACTCTATTGATTCTGGTTGTTGAATCATTCTTTTCAAAGCATCGTTGCCTATCCCCACCCATTCTTGATCTTTTAAATGATCAATTTGTTTTGCCGCCAGCAGATACTTTATACAACCAACCGGATCTTTTTTGAGCCATTCCTCTAGTGACGAACTGCCCAAACGTTCCCTTTTCGCTGTGATTTCAGCAATATATGATTCGACTGTCCTGCCGCCCATAATTGTTCTTTTTGAGACGTTCTGACTATTTTCAATAATCTCCGGCTGGTCAATCAAAAGAACGGATCCTTTCCCAACCAGATCCTGATATATCCATTTGCCGACCTCCGCAAATATGTTCTTAGAATATTCCTCACTCTTAATTTTTCCTTTGGCCCCCGTAAAACCAAACATTGTTAATAAATCTTCATCTATTTCCAGAACCTGGGCATATTTATAGTAAACTGGCAGCGCTGAAGTATCATCCGTCCATAGATGTTTTTCCGAACTAAGCGTTGCGAATGCATTGGATATAATTTCTTGTGCTGTTTTTTGTTTTGTTAAAAGACGGGCAATTACAGGTTCATCGCTTATTGTCTTTTTTGGTAGGGAGTATTCATAAAAATCACCACTAATCTCATCAAAAGATTTAGCATTACAATATAAAGCAGTAAGTAAAAAGTTCCAAGCGTGATACGAATCGTCCTCTGTTGTATACCACAGAATGCCCACACGTTGGCCTTTCGGTATCGAGTCATTTCCATCCGCGTCCACGGGCCGCCAGAATATAACGGGTTGGCCGTTTTCATCAACCGTTCTTGAAATCGAGGGGTCAAGCGCCCAAGTCAGAGAGATACGGTCATGCATTTTCCGGATAAAATCAGCGCCGTCCTCAAGGCCTCGTGCTTCAGGGCCGCCCAGAATTAAGTCTGGGTTTCTTGCCATTGCTTTATAATAATGACCTATCGTCGCAATGACCTTGAAAAGATCAACGGTTTTATTCTGCGGATCGGCACATAACAACATTGCTTTTCGCAATAATTCCTGGTCCGTTATGAGATGGGCCAACGGATTTGAAGGATCGGTCTCTCTCATTGCCCATTGTAATAACTGTGCGGCATAATTCTCTCGCAAGAAAAGAACTTGAGCATCCGAAAAATAATATCCAATCAACGCCGCCATCTCTGAAACATTGACTTTATCCGGTGCGGGTAAAGTGACCTTATAGCCTTTATCCGCCATCGCCTTAATCTCTTCTTCAAACATTTTCTCCAGATTTGAAATCGTCCGGTCTTTCGTAAAACCGATGATTGAAGGAGGTGCGACTGCTTTGTCGGGCAATTCGCCCGGTTTCAGCGGGTTTATACGGTTGCATATCTGGACCAGTGTTGAATAAAGGCGTTCCATCCGGTTTGCCTGCTCCACGACTTTCTGGTAA
Source organism: Candidatus Ancaeobacter aquaticus (assembly GCA_030765405.1). Lineage (NCBI taxonomy): Bacteria > Pseudomonadati > Candidatus Auribacterota > Candidatus Ancaeobacteria > Candidatus Ancaeobacterales > Candidatus Ancaeobacteraceae > Candidatus Ancaeobacter > Candidatus Ancaeobacter aquaticus. Next base: position 15,524 of record JAVCCP010000037.1, read on the forward strand.
TCGCCAAAGACCATTTCTTTAACAGTCCGGCCGCTTTCCAGCGTCAGAAGGTCATTCCTCAAACGTTTATAGAAGATAGAAAATATCTGCTGGCGTGTCCCAGGTTTAAGCGTGGCAAAATAACGGGCAAATTCCTGGTGCTGGTTTTTGGGAATTTCAGCCAGATATCTATATATAAGTTCAGGCTGTGCACGCAGGGCGTTGAAGAGATGGTTGAGCTGGCCCATTGAATGAAGCTCGCGGATCCTTTCGGGGGTTATTAATGCAGAAAGCGGCACATCAGCGGGATAATTACTGAATTTTGATTCCCAGAATAGGCGGTCTGCTTTGCCGGCAGTTATCGCGAGATCAATTTTCACTGTCGGATATGCAGATTTCTTTGTCTCCGTTACAACCGTCACAATCGGGGGCAAAGTCTTAAGGGCATGCGTTATTGAAAATCCTCTACCTGATAATGCGGCCCAGTTGTAAAAGATGATGCTTGTTGACACGGCTGTCAGCGTTACCGCGAATACCCCTACCCTGATGACCTGCAGACCGTGAAAGACCATCCGCCGCCAAAATCCGGGAGGACTGAGAGCAACGGGTACTATGGCATTCCAATTTTTGTAGCAATGATAAGCGGTGAGAATCCCCAGTGCAACAAGCGTTGCGGGATGCCATAACCCCAGAGCGAAAAGAGGAATCCCTGCCAAGGCTGTACCGACTGTTAAACTGATAACATCGCGGCTAAAAGCCACTTTCCCGCGAAGCGCATGCGGTAGCCAGAAAATCACGGCGGAAACCAGAGCCGTCCATACCTCGTTACTATTATAAATAAGAAGAACGTACGCGGGAACTGATAGCGAATAGGACAAGAGAGGTTCTATCCACCACGCAAGCCAGCGCATGTATGTCGGGTGTCCAAACCACGCGCCGCCGGCTGTGGTTCCGCTTTCGATTATTTCCTTTGTTGCAACAGTTTTTACGGCGTCGGGTTTTTTGTCCTGATCCTGAATGGCTTTACATGCATTAACTGCATCTTCGTATTCGTTTTTCGCATCAGACGACGGAGCAAGTTTATTACTTGTAACTCGCCGCTCGTTGCTTGTAAGAAAATTAGGATTTGCCAAAACAACATTCTGGCATAGGAAAGCAATCGTTACCGCAAGGGCGATAATCTTTATAAATAACCTTTTATGTATTACTTTACTTTTCATTCTGTTTCCAAAATCCATTTCATTTATAGAAAAATGCAACACATCCTTATATCTAAACCTCTTTGATTTAGACACAAAGACACACAATTTATAGCATTCTCTATAAATGTTATAATGCTTTTATTATACGCTATAAATGCGGTTTTGTCAATAGGGCGAATTGCTTTTGCTTTACGTAAAATCTATACGAAATGGAGCATTTGCAAAAATCACTTTCCCCTATTGACAAAGATACGAATTTCTAATACTTTAGACTCATAAAATTATAATCGGGCTTTAGAGGCAACGACAGGGAATAAACTTTCTATTTTTCCCGGGTGAGGGAAGGAGTTTGCATGACCCAGTATATAGCTTATGGTGCATTATTAGCAGTAGGTTTCCATATTGGTAGTAAGATCGCCCAAAGGACGATAAAAAAGTAAAGTTACATAAATATAAAGGGCAGGGTATTAATACTAAAACTTATGTGTTGTAACTATAGAGGTGGATATGAAATATAAAGAGAAGATAAATGGCAAAGATGGATGTTATTGGATAGAAGATGGTATCGTAAGGCATAATGTCGCTGTTAAAGAATATACCCTTGAGATGGCTAAGGAGGTTGTTAAGTTCTGTAAGAAGCTTAATAAAGGGTCTAAACAGAAATGTCTTCTTTTGGTAGACATGGGGAACGTAACTGACCAGACACCCGAATCCACTAAATATATGTCCTCAGATCCGGAAATAAAGAAAGTCTTTCAAAAAGTTGCATTAATGGTTAAGAATATTTTTGTAAAAATGGCGGGAGAATGTTATCTCAAATTAGCAAATCCTATTGTGCCAACCAAATTATTTACGGATGAGGCAGGGGCAATTAAGTGGCTGAAATCGAATAAATAATTATTGAGTAAACTCCATATAATGATATACCTTTTTGGCTGGGAACAAACTACTAACAGAAATATTCAAACAGTACGTATTAAATATAGATGATGAAATGAACGCTAAAAAAAGAATTGCTGATTTACGTAAACGAAAAATTACGGGAATAATATTAATAGCTTTTGGCTGTGTCGGTATAATACTTCCGGCCATGCCGGGATTATTGTTTATCGGGTCCGGGCTTAATATGCTAAAAAAAGGAAACGCCGCAAAAAACATTAAAAAACCTAAAAAACCGGTAAAAGGGCGTAAGACGTGTAAAAAAAGCGGTTAAAATTGTTGAGGATATCACCGAACACAAGAAGGCGGATGAGGCGCTGAAGGTAAAGGGGACAGGGTAGGCTCAAGTTACCAGTGCAACACTTGAATCCTGCATAATAATAGGATGAAAGGAGTTGCATATGTCCTAGCCGTTTAACTGTAGAAAATATCCTCGTTCAAAAGACAAACAGATAATCCTATCCTGTGGTTTCTATTTTGAAGAAAAATCCCTGGCAGATTAGAATGCTGAAACGAGCTAGCCCGGTTTTGACGGACACAATAAAACGGGTACAATACCCGGAAGGAGATTTTGTGGTGAATATAATCAAAAGAATTTTATTATTTGTTATTTTATTTATTGTAATTAGTTCGACGCAGACATTTGCGTTAATGGAAAACCGTCCGTTAAATACATCTGAGCCGACTTTGCTGAAGAGAGGGCAATTTCAAATTGCGACAGGCGGAACTTTTTTGAAACAGGCCAATAATGATAAGGAATGGGATTGGGTTTCCGATATTGAATACGGAATATTTGATTGGTTTGAGTATGATATTGAAATACCGCGTGTGTCAAACATCTATGGTGATGCGGATCTAGAAAACGTAAATGGTCTTGGTGATATCTCAATGTGCTGGGCGGTTAATCCTGTAAAAGAGGGAAAGTTTATTCCGACTATATCTTTTGCATGTTATTTGAAAACAAAAAGCGGTGACGAAGATAGGAATTTAGGAACCGGAACAAATGACTTTACAATACAGTTATTAATGTTAAAGACGTTTGGTAAATTATCTGTTGTAATGAACTTTGGATATACTTTTGTGGGGAAACCTTCCGGTGAAAACTTGAGGGATACTTTTAGCAATAATTACGCGCTAAAATATGAGCTTGCCGACAAATTAGTTTTGGTCTCAGAAATTTACGGGCAAACAAATCAGAATAAAGACGCCTCGAATGATCCATGGAATATGCTGGGAGGTTTTATTTATAATATTAATGATTTTTTGGCGTTTGATTGCGGTGTTGGGACGGGACTTAATAGTGAGAGTCCGGCTTTGAGGGTAACATCTGGTTTTGTTTTGACGTTTTAAAGGCATATCGGGTATTAAAGGGACACGCACCTAATTATAGCAAATAATCAACGGATATCTTTTGGCACATTAATAATAGTGTCCCACCGATAACGGCTAATGTCGCGACCGACACTATGATAGCGACTTAGACGGATGGCAAGTTTGGATAACTGGGGAACAACAAACAACTGCTGCATTCCGCGTTACTGCAACCGCCGTCCCCGAACCGTCAACATACGCGCTATTCGGCTTAGGTCTTTTTGGGCTTGTTTATTTTCGTAGAAGAGGCTTTAAAAAATGAAAGACACGCCAGTGTCTATTTTTTGTGTGAAGAAACAAGCTGAAGACCAATGAGACGTGCAATAAACACGGTAAGAAATAATTGCCCGAGAATAGCTTCCATAACAGCAAGATTACGCACAAAATCAGTTGCAGGCGTTATGTCCCCATACCCGAGCGTAGCAAGAGTTACAAAAGAAAAATACATTATCTCAGCAAAATTTAACGGACCACTTTTCATAACAAGAGAGTGGGGAGATATAAAGACAGCTATTTGATACACAAATGCCCATAATATTCCCATAAGGATATAGAGTGACGCCCCGCCCTGTATAGTGTCAACGGTAACATTCTTTTCAGCAAATATTCTCTTGAACAAAATACTTATGACAAGAACAAGAAATAGAGCAGAAATAAGAATAGTAATAAATCCCCAGGAAAGAGAAAGGTTTTTGTCGCCACCAATAACACTATTCAAAAAGAGAAAATTAAAAACAAATGCCACGGCAGCCATAATAAGACAGGTAATAAATAATCTTTTTCTTAATTTAAGGGACCATAACACTGTAAGCATTATCAAAAGAACAAGGAATGAAAGAAAAGGAAATCCTTCTTTATCAAACAGTGGATTGAGCAAGAATAAAAGCAAAATACTCACAAAAAAATGGCTGTATTTATTTCTAAGAAAAGCATGTGCAAGTTTTAACATAACTGCTTTTTCTTCTCGGAATAATTTTCCCTCGCTCATAATATCTACTCTCCATCTTTTTTGTTTGGCACTTTAAAAAACACCGAGTACAGTACGGGCACAACGATTAATGTAAGAATCGTCGCAAAACCAAGACCAAACATTATCGTTACCGCCATCGACACAAAAAAAGCATCCCTGAGAAGCGGTGCCATACCTAGAATCGTGGTCAAAGCGGCCATCATCACTGGCCGCATACGACTTACACCTGAATCAATGATCGCCTGATAATGGTCTTTACCGCTTTTAATTTCAAGATCGATCTGATCTATAAGCACAATCGCGTTTTTAATAAGCATTCCGGATAAACTTAAGAGTCCAAGAAGAGACATAAAACCAAACGGCTGATCAAACAGTAACAGTCCTGCACTGACACCGATAAGAGCTAACGGCACACAGAGCCATATAATGAGCGGCTGCCGCAGAGCATTAAACAGGAAGATAACGATCAGTATCATCAAGACCGCAAATATCGGTATGCTTCCTGAAAGCGCGGCAGTAGCTTTCGCCGAATCTTCGTTTTCACCACCCCATCCGAGCGAATATCCGGGCATACCCTTTAACGGCATTTCCCTGTTAAACACTATGGGTAATGTTTTATCAGTAAATTTTTTAAAGGGATCCTCATTAGGCCCAAAAGTCTTTCCGAGAACCTGGCCGACATCCACGTTTAATGCTTTTTCAATTTTCGGTTTTATGCGAGCGAGTAATTCACTTGAGAGTCCACTGCGCATATCAGTATGAATTGTAATTGTCGTTTTACGGTTTCGTCGAGCAATAGTAGCGTCTTCATATTCAGTTTTATATTCTGAGACAACCTGCTTAATAGGTATCGCTTTTTGTGCAACAGAACTCCATATAGTGAGATTATTGAGGTTATCAACATTTAACCGTTCATCTTCGGGTGCACGAGCAACAATATCTATAAGGTAATCCTCTTCACGATACACACCTGTTTTAATGCCCAAGAAAGATGATTTCATTTCTTTTGCAAGATCAGGACGGGTAATCCCTGCTTTACGTGCCTGTGCCTCAAGTAATTGCGGTCTCACAACCTTGATCTTTTCACGCCAGTCAAGACGCATACCTTGAGCACCACCATCGGCAATAATAACATTCTCAGCTTTTTTTGCTAACAGGCGAAGCTCCTCGTGATCAGGACCACTAATACGTACCTGTATCTTCCCTCCCTCACCGGGCCCGAGAGGAAACTTTCTAACATTCACCGTCACATCAGGTAACAATGCCTCGAGATCTTTTTGCGCTTGAGGGGCCATTGTTTTTATACGTTCATAGTCATCTACATTAATAAGTATTTGCCCATAACTCGTCGAAGGAGTTTCAGGGGCATACACAAGGATAAACCGTATTTCACCGCCACCTATCGCAGACGTAACATGATCGACACCTTCAAGATCCATAAGGTATTTTTCTGCTTGAACAAGTGCTTTTTCGGTATCACGGATATGCGTTCCTTCAGGCATCCAAAAATCAATATAGAATTGCGGCCGGGTAGAAACAGGAAAGAAACTATTTTTTATAAAGTTAAATCCATATATTGAAAGAATAAATAATCCGGCCGTAACAGCTAAGGTTACCCATCTATATTTGATACTTGTTTCCAATCCTTTTTTATAGAGTCGGAAAATGCCTCCTGCATACGGATCAGCGTCAGCTTTAGAAATATCTTTTTTAGGATCTTTTCCTTTAAGGAACATTTTGCCGAGAAGCGGTGTCACCGTAACAGCAGTCACCCAGCTAAGTGACAGAGAAATTAAGATAACCTGATATAGTGTACGACAATATTCACCGGTACTGTCATCTGACGTACCTATTGCAGCAAATGCAAGTATCGCAACAATAGTTGCACCTAAAAGTGGCGTCCCCGTTTGCGCAACAACTTCTTTAGCCGCTTTCAAACGATCTTCACCTTGCTTAATCTTTATCATCATCCCTTCAGTAACAACAATTGCGTTATCAACAAGCATACCTAAAGCAATAATAAGCGCACCGAGAGAGATTCGCTCAAGTGTCACATGAAACATATCCATAAAGATAAATGTACCGCAAATAGTAAGAAACAGAATAAAACCGATTATGAGTCCGCATCGTACCCCCATAAATATGAGAAGAACAACAACAACGATAAGCACAGCCGCAACAAGATTATCTATAAAACTGTCTATTGATTTAACTACAGAATCAGATTGTAGAGAAATTACCTCTAGCTCCATTCCAAGAGGTGCCTGCGGCTCAAGTTCTTTTAACTTTTGGTTTATCGATTCACCCATGACAACAACATTGCCGCCAAGAACAGTAGATATTCCAAGCCCAACGGCGGGTTTACCGTCATATCTCAAGATTTTATCCGGAGGTTCTTTATATCCGCGTGTTATTGTTGCAACATCATTAAGGTATATCAGTTTATCCGAGCTTTTTGCACTGATAAGCAGATCACCAAATTGTTTTTCTGATACAAACTCTCCGGTAGGATTAATAGGAATAAATTCTGTACCTATCGTTATTTTGCCTGCATCGGCAGGAAGATTTTTCGCTCCGAGGGAGTTATAAATATCTTCTTGAGATATACCGAGCTGCGCCATCTTCTGGCGATTCATCTCAACATATATAACTTCAGGCTGCCGCCCATAATCAATGATCTTTTTTACATCTGTAGCAAGTAACAACTCACGTTTTAAGAGATCAACAAAATCCTGCAATTCTTTATAGGTATACCCTTCTCCGGTGATTGCAATATATGCTCCGTACACATCGCCAAAATCATCATTTACGAGTGAAGGGCCGGATCCCGGTGGAAGTTGCACTTGATAATTCTGAACTTTCCTGCGCAGCTCATCCCATACTTGAGGAAGCTTATTTTTATCATATTGATCTTTTATCGTTACTTTAACATTGGACATACCTCTGGTAGAAGTAGACTCAACAAAATCAAGCTGCCCGAGTTCCTGTACAGCTTTTTCAATAACGTTCGTTACTTCTTCTTCAACTTCTGCGGCACTCGCACCGGGGTATGGTGTCATAATGGTCGCGTTTTTGAGTGTAAATTCAGGATCTTCAAGCCGACTGAGATTTCCATAAGCAACAATACCGGCAATAACGACAAAAACGGTCATAACCATTGTTATGACATTTTTCTTTATGGCAAATTCAGCTATATTCATTAATCAACCAATTTTTCGTTTTCACTTTTTGGTAACACCTTCATACCTTCACGCAAATGACGGATACCTGATACAACGATCACTTCACCCTGCTTGATACCGCCTGTAATAACAATGCCATTTGTACCCGTAATCTCACCGGTAGAAACTTTACGTTTATGTACCGTATCATCTTTCACGTCAAGAACCCATACCTGTGAGTTTCCTTCAGCATCGGGAAACACCGCATCGACAGGTACAATAATACGATCAGATGTATCTTTGCTTTCTTTACGATCATCAAAGAGAGCCACTCCAGCAGTCATGCCGGGATTTATCATCACATCATCAGGTGAATCCATAACAAATTTTACGTGAAATGTTTGTGTCATCGGATCAGCTTCTGTTTCCCATTCAAGGAGCTTCAGATCAAAACGCCTCCCGGGCAATGCGTCAAATTCTGCAACAGCGCTCATCTCACCTTTTTTCTTTGTGAGTGAGGAAGCATCACTTTCAGGAATATCTATAACGACTTTAATCTGCGTAAGATCTTGCAAACGAACGATCGGCTCTTTCGCATTAATATTTTGAAAATTTTCTACAAATTGTTTTGCTATAACACCTTTAAAAGGCGCTCTAAGATTTGTATCATCAAGCGCTTTTTCAGCTCTATTTAAATCAGAGAGAGAGACATCATGTTTTTCTTCTTTTACTTTTAAATCAGCGATCGGGACAACACCGTCTTCATACAGTTTACGATACCGTTTCAAGTCAGACTGCGCCTCAACATAACTCGCATTTGCAGCGGCAACAGTATATTTATAGTCACGCGGATCTAACCGAGCGATAAGAAAATCTTTGGCAACTTCCTGCCCTCTTTTTATTGGAAGTTCAATCAGTTTACCGCTAACTTCAAAGGCAATATCAGCAGTGTTTATTGCTTCTGCTTTACCGGGATACGTTCCTTTTGACACAACCTGTTGGTCAGCGACAACCATCGTCTTTACTGGACGCGCTACTTGTGCTTTTTCTTCAGGTGCTTTTGATCCGCAAGAAGAAAGACACACAGCCATAACACACAAAAAACTGATGGAGAGTGCCTCTCCCTTTATTACCCGTTTAATTATTCGTTTTAAGTTCATAGATATTTACCTTTCTTCTTTTAAGGGAACGTGCGTAAACAATTTTACTTTGCAGCCCCTAAGTAAGCCTCTAACCGTGAACGCCACTCTTGATACTCTTTTTCTGATTCAAGAAACGTGAACCGCCCAACAGACCGTTCAACAGCCATATAATCAATCAAGAAATCATGCACTGCATTTGCAGCGGTAAGATCTGAAACAAGCGCAGCGTTTTGCGCATCTAAAAGATCAAGTATTGATACTACACCACGTGAATACGCATTGATTACAAGTTCAAGATTCTTTGATGAAGCGCTACGCGCCTTATACGAAAGTTTTATTTTTTGATATGTAGCAAACGCTTTAAATATGTCTGAGCGTATACTCTGATCGATCTTTTGCACGACAGAATCTTTTTCGTATACAAGTCGCGCAAGATTTTCTTTTGCGCGTTGATATCCGGTAATTTTTGCGCCACCTTCAAAAAGTGGGAACGTAAACTTAACGCCTGCGATCCAATCAACTTTACTCAACTCTGTAGATCGCCTACCTCTACCGGCATCACCAAAATTACTCGTAACATCATAAAACCCTGCGGCGTCAGGTAAAATAAAATCTAATTTCTTTGAGAGTAGTCTTCTTTTTTGTGATTTGATAAGAGAAGTATATCTTTTTATTTCGGGAACAGTCTGCACCCCTTCACTAACCATAAAATCAATAAACACTTTAATCGACTGCGGATTATTAATGTACGGATAGATTTCACCATAATGAGGAAAAACATCAGGATCTTCTAACTCTGTATCAGCGATACTGTAAGCATTGTTTAGCGGTAGATTAAGAACACGGTTAAACTCGACTTCAGCAACATTTCTGTCACGCACAGCATCAACAACAGCTTTTTCATCGTTTGCAAACTGGTTTTCCCATCTATACACTTCACCGGGACTTGCAACACCAATATCAACCCTCTTTTTTGCAACATCCAAATTCTTCTCGGTCAACTTCATATTATCTTTTTGCACTTTTTCAAGTGTTTTTGCACGAAGAACATTCAGATACGATACAGAAGCGCTGAGCGCAATATTAAGTTTAAGATTATCATAATTATATACCCGTGAATCCTGCAGTCTTTTTTGTATCGTTATATTAGCCAGAGAGTTTTCTGAGAAAAAGAGCTGGTTTACACCGACTGTACCGGTCCATGCTCTTTGAGGATTAAGCCCGCCAGCCATCCCTGCTCTATCACGATCGACCATTCTGCCTTCTGAAGAGGTATTGGCTTGTGGCAACCAGTCAGTATACGCTTCATACACATTTTGTTGTCCGGCCGCAACAGCACGTTGGCGGGTAAGAATATCAAGGTTGGTTTTGATAGCTCTTTTTACTGCTTCTTTAAGAGTAAATTTACCGGCAGTTTTTTCATCATCTTTTTCATAATTAAGGAGGTCTGCCTTACCCATCAGACCAAAACTTGGCCATACATTTATCTTTTCTGCAGTTGCCATATTAATAGTAATTTTATGCCCGGCGGTAAATTCAACAGGAATAGTCTTAGGATTCTCACCACGCACAATTCTTTGGATAGTAAGCGCTAACTTACGTGACAATCGTTTCTGCTCAGAAGGCGGTGTAACACACATTAGTAGGCCCCACTCAACATATGTTCTATCATAATCAGCAAATGAGGGCAGCTTTGCTTCATTAATAATAGAAATGAGTTCTTTTACCATGTCATTTGGGAGATGATGCTGAGGAAAAACATATACTGCATCAAAACCTTTTTCCAGCTCACCTTTTATGTTATCGAGATTTTTACCTATTTCTATAACACGTACTTCATAACCTAAATGACTCACATGCATATTGATAGCTTTAACAAAACCGGGAAACACTTTTGACAGACCGTCATTACAAAGAATCGCAATTTTTTTACAAGGTTTTATTTCTTTTAACGCTTTAAGATTTACTTCAAGCCTACCACCAACAATGATATAAGCGAGATTGTTAACACCGCTTGAATCACCATCTTTCGGTATCCCTTGTATCCCCGGATGAAGAACAACAGAGGCAACAACCGGTTTAGGGTATTCCTTACGCAAACATATTTGATGTGACGACATCACGCCAACTGAAACAACGATATCTACCGTATCATCACTAAGTAACTTTTCAATCCCAGCATCAATGCTTTTAACGGTCCAATCAGCAACAATGATCTTATCTTTAGGTATCTTTATTTCGTATTCACCATGCACAAGTTTTCTGAGCTCGTCCGCTACCATCTGATCAATGATATATCCCTGCTCCATAGGGCCGTCATATATAACGCCTATAGTAACTTTGGGGATAGTACGCTCAGACTGGGAATATGAAAAAGAGAGAAAAGATGATGAAAAAACAATGACTGCTAAAGAAGAAAGAGACACACATCGAACAAACTTAAAAACAGAATGTTTATTGTTCTGCATCACAATAGTGTTTCTCCTCATTAATAACTGGATAATGTAATTTGAAACAAAAAAACACAATAGTATTTATATCATATTTAACAGAATAAATAAAATAAAAAAGGGGACTGTCCCTTTTTCTGAAAGAAAATTGGGACTGTCCCCTTTTTTATCATCCCCTTTTTTCATTTCTTTTCTTTCACGAATAACAATGGAAAAACAATATCACTCATGCAACACGGCAACCATACCGACAAGAAAAGAAAAATAAATAGCCCTCCATACACATACAGCGTCACGACTCCCCCCAGAGCCATTATCATATGAAATAACGATGCCCAAGTACTCAGTAACACATGTCCTGTATGAGGAAACTTTGTATTTGACCAGAAATATCCGATCACTACTCCCACTATCGCGGCAGGATTCACCAACCACCATTCTTCAATGAATCCGATATGCAGTTTGAGGTTAGGTAATTTCAGAAGATACTCACCTAGATACGGTATTACTGAATCGCTCAAAGTCGCAATACCGATAGAGCCAGTATAACCGATCAGAAGCACCGGAAAAAAGTTACAATTACCTTTTTCACTTACAGTACATTTGTATTTCTTATATATCGCGGCAGTAACAATAGCACTTAAAACAACATGCATGGGGTGTAATATATAAAAGACATGGTGCGCGGTATCATGCTGAATATTGCGAAACAAAAACATAAGTACAATACCGGTAACAGCACCTAACATGGTGAAAGGTATATGATGCTTGAGTTCTTCTCTTATTGTATGCATTGTGAAATCTGTTTCTATTGTTCAGTTTTATTATCGGCAAAACAAGCTGTTGATTCACGTATAAATAATGACCTGATCTTATCCCAAAATCCCCCACCGAGCACAAATATACTCACAATAAGCATAATATCGCCTGTGACTGCATAAGCTATCCCGTGATTCTCATATCCGGGAATCATATCTCCGCAATATGGAGCCATCCATGCAAGGAAGATCGGTATCAGAAACAATATAAGTCCAAATTTATACCGTTTTGGACCAACCTCATCAACAGGCCCATACTTTTTAAAGAATATCGCTACCATTGATTTTATATAATCGTAGCCTGGCTTACCTAAAACAGCAACAGACCAAAATATAAATATCTGTGGGATAACAAAAAACAGTATGCTTGACATCACAGCTTTTACACCGGCAGGGATACTAGTGGCAGAAACAAAAGGGATGGCAAGCGGAACAGCCTGCCCTATAATGAATATTATTATACCAACAGCCAAACGGCCCTTTGGTAAGTTATGTTTACAATCATTCATTGAGTCACCTCTTTATCTTTCGAAAGATTATAACATCATTTTCAAAAAAAGAAATAGTTGCATTAAGATACCGCGCAAGCCATTCAAATGTTTCCTGTGAATAAAACGAAACATGTGTCAGATCATCTTTATAATGCCACTTTTCAAATCTTTCTTTATCGATAACAAGTTTTGTCATAACGCCTAAATAACCACCGCTTTTGAGACACGACCATAATCTATCAAGCTCGCCAATAGGATTATGCAAATGCTCAAAAACTTCTGTTGCAGTAATAAAATCATATTTTCTATTAAAAACATCTTCATTATTCGCAAAGAAGGAATCAAAGATTCCCATCGTATGGCCATGCTCTTCAAACATAACGGATAAGGTTGGCCCGGGACCAGACCCAAAATCAAGGCCACTGCTTTTGGGAGATAACAGTTTATTGAGCGGAACAAACAAACGGCCTAAAAAATCCCGATACCCATTGTCATCAGGAGAGTTTTCATGAAGATCGTACCGTATCTTTTCTTCTTCAGGAGACAAGAAATATTGAGGGGGGACAAACACTAAATTACAGTTTTCGCAATGAAGATATTCCCTATCATTGTCTTGATAAAAAAGTGCTGCTCTTTCACTGTTACATAACGAACAAAAAGTCATAATTTTCTTATGAGGCTGGATATAATGCATATATCTTCTATTTGATCAGCATTTCTTTCATTTTTAGATTATCTTTAACAAATCGTGCCGCGAGACCGACACATTCACGGCAAGGAAGCCTTCCTTCTTGACGTATTGGCCTGCAAAGTGTCGAACCACCCTCTACTTCAAACATCTTATCGAGCTCTCGTAAGGCTTCGGGGTCAGACACAAACCGCTGTGCGGCATAGAGCGCGCCACATACACCGCCTTCTGCACGCCCACCTCCGAAAGCTTTAAAAGAAGCAATGATATCGTCCGGCATACCGGTTACGGGCTGGAATGCTTTTAAAATAGCCTGAGCACAATTCAGCCTCTCTTCGCCGTGATACAATTCACGTGCAACATCTTCATTCATATCAATTCCTTATTTATATCATACTTTGTACAGCTGGTTACCGCTTTATGTTATACAGCATATAATGAAAAAACATTATTTTAAATATTTTAATCCTGTCTTCTCTGAATAGGTTGAGTAACACAGCGTGCAGCACCAAAACCCCGCTTAATATTGGTCATATCAACCCAAGTTGCCTCTACACCTTCTTTTTTTAAAGCATCTTTAAATTCCTGACTTGCACCTTCAGGGCCAACTATCGTATAAGGGGCAATCGTTAAAAAGTTTGTTGCTAATGCGCGCTGATCTTTTACTGAAACAGGAATAATTTTATATTTTAAATCATGTATTAAATAATCTCTAAAATCTCTGTCTTTCACTGTTTGAATATAGCTCCCATTCTTAAGTTCATACACATCTACAGTGGATGCTTTAGAGTCATCTACTCCTCCGTCCACTTTTTTAACCCTCTCAAGCGATAAAACGGCTACTTTTGGAGCAGGAAGATTAAAATATGTATCAAGATGCATTTGAGCAGGAGACAACAAATGATCTTTAACAACAACAACTTTTCTTACTCCTATTACATCGTTATCCATAAGTTGTTTGATACCTTCACTGTTTGTTCTTACGCCCTCACCTATAAAAGCGATACCATCCGCCATAAAAAAATCACCGCCTTCAAGCGTACCCTTTCCCGTTACTGCATATACGGGTTTTATGCCAAGTTTATTTAAAGCAAATTTCACTACTTCCGATTCATCATGTCTGACTTCCGCTCTGGCAAATTTCCCAAGAACAATCCCTTTAGGCGTCGTAATGATCTGGTCTCTGAGATAAAAAAGATCAAGCAGCGGATGCAGTGAATATTTCGCATCAAAATCGGATATTGAATTTGGATCTTTTTCCGCTGTGATCACAGGATTCTGCAAGATCAGATCAATCAACACATGCGGCGGTAGCGATTTAATGGCTTTATCTTTCTCTATTTCAAGCTCTTTTTTTACTGAATCATCAAGCTCATTGCATTTTATTTTAAGATATTTTTTCGCGAAATTCTGCAGATCATTTAATTTCTTACCCTGAATTGCGTTACCGTCTTTATCTACCGTCCCTTCCAAAAGCACATCTTCAACCATATAGATTTTAATACCGGCTGCACGCAATATATTGGCGTAATGTAAATGTTCTTGTTTAGCGGCTAAATAATTAAAAGGTGTATCATACCCATTTCCTTTAGGAAAAATACTGATCCAGAAATCAGCAATGCTTGGTGGCTGCATAACAATTGTTTCGACTCTATCCCATTCGGCTTTTACTTCAGGTTTTATGTCACTGGAAAATACGATAGATGAACTGCACATCAAAACAGCAATTAAAGACAACAAGAAAACTACAGATTTCAATTTTCTACAATTATTCATACTCTTCCCTCCACATTTATAATTTTATGTATTCGCTTTAAATTGTTTTTCAAGTCGTCCTTGCTTTATCTTACTGGGCACACACCGAAATAATATATCGTGCAATGTAGTATATACCGGCAAGCACAAAAACAATACCGGTTATTTTTTTAGTGTAGTACTCGAACTTGCTTAAAACAGTAAACCATTGAGATACAGATAGTGTCCCCAGAGCGATACCAAAAGCAACAACAACGACGGGAAGCCCAGTCCCAATACCATACACCAAGGGCAATATAATGCCATACTCATATTCTAATGCAAGCGGGATCAAACTACCAAAAAAAAGTGCCGCTGAAATAGGACAAAAAGATAATGAAAACAGAGCACCGAGCAAAAATGCCCCGCCGATACCTGAGCGTGCAATCTTTTGTTGTTTATCAAGCGAAACAGAAAACGAAGGAATCTTAAACTTTATTACCCTTAAAAGAATTAATCCCACTATTATCAGGAGTGGACCCAAAATAATACTCATGTATTTTTGCAAAAATAGCGCAACCGCCGGAATACTGACAAATGAAAAAATAATCATACTGCCGATAACGGCGTAGACTAATACTCTACCTGCAGTGTACACAAGACCGGATATTATGACGGCTCTGGGATGCAA
This sequence comes from Candidatus Ancaeobacter aquaticus, assembly GCA_030765405.1. NCBI lineage: Bacteria > Pseudomonadati > Candidatus Auribacterota > Candidatus Ancaeobacteria > Candidatus Ancaeobacterales > Candidatus Ancaeobacteraceae > Candidatus Ancaeobacter > Candidatus Ancaeobacter aquaticus. The sequence goes on from JAVCCP010000037.1 coordinate 31,160, forward strand.
TATATTTTTAGATATAAATGATATAGCGGCAATATTTGTTGCCAGAGGACACGGACTTATAGAGGTTAGGATACCGAGCCATAAAGCGCTCATGATAATAAACACGGAGTTATCCTTCCAACTGTTTTAGATACGATTCAATCTCTTGCTTTTCGTATGCTTCAAACCGCTTTTTATTTCCCACTAACTGCCATATTTTTTTAAGACTTTTGTGCGATACTTCTTTACCGTCTTTTACAAGTGAAAGAACAACCGCACGGGTAAACAATTTGTATTTCTTAACAAAATGGCTGTTTATCTTTTTTTCCATGTTAAGCGCTTTAAAAACAATGTTTTTATTATCACTAAAATTGGCCTCGACTGTTTCTTTAGTATATTGTTCTATCTTTTTGCATGTACCGCATCTTACCGTACCATAAAAATAATAGACGATAACCTGATCGGAAGACGTCTCACCTGAAAAGACTAAAGGTAGAGTGCTGTCAAGTCCAGAAAACATACAGAAAGATACAAACAGTATCGCAAATGTTCTCAGTAACATATCGGTTCCTTTCAAGCTATGTATTTTGAGCTTCTTCAATCCATTTTTTTACTTCTTCAAGTTTCGGCACTCTACCGGTACATTTCAACGTACCGTTTATTGAAAGGCCAGGTGTCATGAGAACACCCGCATCAACAATTTTCCCCATATCTTTTACTTTTTCAAGTGTATCAGGACAGTTCAAAGCATCAAGCGCTTCTTGAACAATACGCGCAAACTCTTCACATTTAGGACATCCCGGACCAAATATCTCTATTTTCATATTTCCTCCTTAAGCCATGTTACCCATTAAATACCGGCATAATATACCAGAAAACAAGTCCTGCAATAACTCCAAAGAACCACATGAGTACAGTATACACCAATGGCACCTTTGGACTCACTATTTTACACACACCGAGAATAGAAGGCAAGCTTAGAGATGGTCCGGTGATCAAGTGTGCCATAGCCGGCCCGGTACCCATACCTGATTGTAGAAGCCCTCTTATGAGAGGCGCTTCAACAAGACTTGGCGCATACATCAGTACACCTATAGCAGATGCAAGCATTATTGGTAGAATACCGACACCAAGATATTTCACCAGAAACGCCGGAGGCAAAAACGCCTTAACGAGACCTGCCAAGATAACACCGACAAGTATCAGTGGAAGCACGAGTTTTACAAAATCCCATGAATACATGAGCATATTGATTATTCGTTTACCGAAACCTTCGGATACATCGTCTGTATCGCAACAGCTGTCACCAATTGTAAGCGGCTCAACTTGGGGAATCTTGTTCTTTAATATTTTTTCAGTTAAGAACCCGACGGTAATACCCGAAAATATCGCAAAGACAATCCGCACAACAGTGAATTTCCATCCAAGGAGCGATAGAGTCAGTAAAACCGCAGCAGGATTAAATGCCGGTGCGGCAAGCAAAAATGTGAGTGACGGGCCCAAACCCGCACCTCTTTTATAGAAACCGCCAAAAAGAGGTATGATACTGCACGAACACATTGAAAGGAGCGGCCCACCAAACGATGCAAGCATATATGGCAACACTTTTCTGTTTGACCCCATGAGTTGAATCACTTTTTGTTTCGGCACAAACTCCTGCAATGCACCAGCCGCGAGAAAAGCAAGAAGCAAACAGAGCCATGAATGTTTTACATAATCAACAATAGTAACAATGATAAGCATATATATCGGAATATCTTTTTCTTCCAAGAGCTGTGCAGTAACAACCTCTGTATTGGCAAGCGTATCTTTATACCCTTTCCATGCACCGGTCCATTCATATAAGAGAATAATCCCAAAAATAAACACAACAATACTAATAGCAAAAACTGTCCTTTTATCAAATTTCATTTATTTATTCCTTTCAGTAATTTCACAACATCCACCTTCAACTTTTAGCGCTTTGAGGTTCACTAGCGCGTCACCTACTTTACCTCGTGCAGACTTTATTATCCGTGAAAAGGTAGGTCGAGATATTTTCATATTCTTTGCGGCATCTTCTTGCTTCAAGTTCATGAAGTCAGCAAGCCGTATAGCTTCAAACTCATCTAAAGATAAACTGACACCTTGAAGTGTCGCAACTGGTTTACATTTTGGTCGAAAACATCTGTCCTGGGTTTTACAATCAACCCACCTTGTTTTCTTTGGCCTCATATCATCTCCGATAGTTATGAACATATGTTCATAACTAGAGTACAACTACTCATATGTTTAGTCAATGAGTAATTGTGAGATATTGTTTTCGCTAGATAACCATTGTGAAAATTATGACGATAATAAAAATAACCGGATAAACAACCCGCGCAACCCGCTCAATATTTCTTGCGATCTTTTCTTTCCCCTTACGAAAAAGATAAGACATCGCAATAGTCTGAATAAGACTCGTAAAAACAAGTATTGTCCCACCAAAAACAAGCGCATCGAGCCGTGTAAAGTACGGTATCTCCGGCAAGTAGGTACTGATCATAAACCTGTACGCTATTAATGTGAGAAAACATGTTGTTGCAGAAGCAACATTCGTCGCAACTTCCTTGGGATCGATCCAAAACACGATCCATGACATTATAACAATGAATATAAGAGGTATAACGATCTTGTATATATAGTGTTCGCTATGTCTTTTAAGTATCAAAGAAAACGTAATAGTGCTGAGTTCTCTCCCTTTTATGGGAGACCACGGTTTTGTTTGGCAATCCCACCCTACCACATCCCAATCTGGAACGGAAAAATGTTCTGCCTTACCAAAACCAAGAACCTCACTCTTAGAAAACTCTACTTCTTGTGGAGACACTCCGGCAATCACAAAAGTAAAATTAAGCGTCTGTTCATCGAACGGAAAGTCTCTAAGATCAAGAGGTTGAGAAAAATACCCCCATGAACGCTGCCTATAGTTCACCTCACCACTTGATGAAACCTGCACAACTTCAGGAAACGATTTCCAAAGTCTCTGCCGATTTAAGAGCAGTGGTTTTGGATTCCACACATCATTGACATCATACGTAACTGTTCCTTTACCGCTATGTGCAAGACGCGGATCCCACCACTGTAGCGCTATAAAGATGTTCGCTGCAAAACTTTGTTTTATAGTGTTAATTTCATCAATATCGAGAACATAAAATCCCACTGCTACTTTTGTCGGACCTTTCTCAGAAAGCGGACGGGTAATACCAGTAACCGGCGTCGGTGTTGTTTTATCAGTTTCAACCTGAACTAATCCCCCATCGGAAGGTTGCTCAGCTAGAGAACCTTTTACAGCAAGAGGAACTGAAGTCTGTTTTTCTTCATTTTCTTCAGCTGAGAAAACATTCTCCCAGTCATTTTTAATACTTATCACAGTCCAGCCATTTTCTTTAGCGGCAGAAAGCGTTGCTTGGTCATTTTGACCGTACACATACTCTCTCTTTTGATCATCGTGTTTAACTACCATCTGAAGCGATGGATGTGTATTCGTTTTTGAGTTCTTTAGGACATCTATATCACCGCCGTTATTTATCCTACCAACAGCAATAACAGGTTGTTTTTGTGACTGAGCTTTAAATGATTCATAATCAAACACATTTTCAGGTTGCACCCCGTAAAGATCCCCAGATATGTTTTTCACAAAATGAGTATCTTCTGAAGTGACAATAAATACATCAAATCCAAGGGCGCGTACATAGGATACCAACCCCCTCATCGGCTGATACAAAAGATCCTTATATAATCTATCAAAGTGTGCATTCTTCCCGGTTGTAATGAAATCCCTAACAAGATCTCGATAGGCTTCTTCACCTGCTTTTTCATTTATTAGTGCATCAATATTTTTTATTTCTTCAGCGTTTAACTTCTCTGCCGCATCAATACCGTTATCAAAAATATCTTTAATGTTGTGATCTGAAAGAATTTCCGGCTGCTTTTTTCCTACGCGTTTCACAGCTCTGACTACAAATGCTTTAGCAATCTCAGGCTTTTCACATATAAGAACACCATTATCTCTAAAAACAGCAATACGATCTTTTTCTTCAATAAAACTATCACCGTCAGGAGCCGTTACTTTTTTGATATATTCAAGAATAGTGCTTTTGGTAGGACCATCATTCCACGAGGGAAGAAGTACTTGTTGTTCCTCTTCTGCCATTATTCCCGAACAAGTAGAAAGTAGCACCCCAAACGACAAGAATAAAACATATAACTTCTTAATATAACGGAAAATTCTCATTTAGTACCCCCGTGTAAAGTTTTGCGTTTTCATAACGAATACATCCTATTATACAACGATAATCTCAATACTACGAATATATTTTAATAAAGCACACGGTTATAATTCCAGGATGTTGCGCTCACTAATTTTTTGCCATTCATAACACTATTAACCACTTCACTAATCTCCCCGGGCGCATACTGCCTAAAACAGAAATCTATCCGCAATTGAGAATATCCCATATTAAGAAGGTCTTCTACCTTATCACTTAAAGAAAATGGGGTTTCACCTATCACAACACTATGGCAGTCACGCTGATATATACTAAATCTGTCACGCGCGAGATTCTCACATTCTATCGGGGCCTGCATACATTTATCTTTTTCCCCGCACGTGTACACATTTTTATGCACGCAATATCTTGATACACACAGAAGAACATCCTGATAAACAATAAGTATTTTCGAGAGCCCCCTAAACAGCTGCTCAGATAGATCTCTCTTGCTACTTTCAGGGGATACAACAAAAGAAGAAGCACCCATATCAATGAGTTGTCTCCCTGCTAACGCATTCAAACAGTACAGCGGATAATCAGTTTCAAACTGTACTTTTTTATTCTTTAGTATTTGAATATCTCCCATACTTACTGCCTGAAAGCGATTAAAACCGCGTTTCATAAAACTGTCTACGACTGACTCATAATCACACTCAATTTCTTTTACATACGGCAGCGCCCACACAATTTTATTCTTATGATGTGCTATGAGGCGTGTTTCGGTATCAGTCAAATCCCTGTGAGGGATCTCTATAATGATCTTTTCGCATTTTTCTATAGGTAAAGAGTTAAGATACTCGATACGATCTATCTTAATAATCCACTTAGCACGATCAGGTTCTTCAGCGCACTGCTCATTATTGATATATATCTCTTTTTTCATTTGTGAAAGACATGCAGCCGTATCTTCTTCAAGGAGCTTCCTTATATCGCCTGTTAGTTCTCTCCTTATTTCATTCAGGACAGACGGCTGTAAAAATATTGATTGCGGCAAACAAGCATCAAGTGAGCGAAGCGCAAATTCTGTCTTTCCTAATCGACCGAGATATGTTCTCAGCATTAATTCGTCAGTACCCTTTCCTTCAGCTTTTATCGGCGTAACGTCAAATTGAAAGGTTTTTTCTTTTCCGCGTACCGCGACACTTATTGTGAGTACCTTTTTATCCAGAGCCACAGACATATCAATGGGAATCTTATATCTGGTATCAGCTTTAAACGATTTTGGTACAGTATATGCTTTTTTTAGGGCGATTGAGGAAACAAGATACACATGTGCGCCCTGCGGAACTGTGCCCTTATATTTGACTGTTACTACCTTACCTTTATCAGCCGTATACACAGGTTTTCCATTGATCGTTATTCCGCTAACAGAAAATTCATCGATGAGCGTTCCATCATGAAATATCTGTATTCCATCATGCGCTTCAATGGGACGCTGGGTCTCGAACGTTATGGTTCGCCCATCGGAATGAGATACAGCGCCAATATCGATACCGACATTACCCGGATGTGCTATTTGAGTCAGTTCACCTTTACGTTTTATAAGAAAATCTTTTGCAAATTCACGGCTATAAAAAAGCTGTATATGTTCTTTTATGTCCTTTGCTTTCGGTGACCCGTCAATAATCGCCCGGTAAAATGATGACACGCAGGCGGCATAATATTCATTTTTCATGCGCCCTTCAATTTTGAATGCGTTTACACCGGCTTCGATCAGCCGCGAAATATCATCCGCAAGGCATATATCATTGGTGCTCATGAGATAGCGCGGATTTTTTTCTCCTTTTACAATATATGGCTGTCTGCACGGTTGAGCACAAGAACCGCGATTACCGCTCCTCCCACCGATATAACTCGACAAAAAACATTTTCCGGAATAACTAAAACACAGCGCACCATGAACAAACACCTCAAGCTCAATTGATGTTTTACTCCTGATATGCTCGATCTCTTTTAATAAAAGTTCTCGTGCAAGGATAACGCGTTTAAACCCGAGATCTTCCATCTCAAGTGCGTCATTAACATTAGCACAACACATTTGCGTGCTTGCATGTATCGGAACATTCGGGAAATATTTCTTTAGTATGTGGTAAACACCGAGATCATGGATAATGACGCCATCTATACCCGCATGAGAGATTTCGTGGAGGAGTTCACATGCTCGATCGAGTTCACTATTCTTGAGAAGAACATTAAAGGCAAGATATGCTTTTTTTCCGTGTGCATGAACGAAAGCAATCGCGTCTTTTATCTGCAGTACGGTGAAATTCTCCGCACGCATGCGAGCGCTCAGTTCATTAAGACCGATATATACGGCATCTGCACCGAAATAAATCGCCGACCGAAGAGAGGCACTCCTCCCTGCCGGCGCGACCAATTCACTTTTAGCGGTATTGAAAGAATTTTGAGAATTTTCGGACATCTCTTGATGTGTCATGCGCTATCTTTGACTATTGCAACCCATACGGAAACTCTCACCTGTTCAGATGGAATTAGACGCAGTAATTGTTTAGGTAGAGTATTTCCCTAACTGCCGCTTTTTTTCAGATATGCTGCAGATATAGGTATCTTCCTGACAATCAATACCTAGTTTCTCTATCAATTCTTTTATGTACGGCAAATGCGGACACTTAGGTCCATGGTAATTGTCTTCGGTTATACATGAAGCCATTTGGACAACTATTTTATCTTTAGATATTTTTTCCTGTTTACCAATTTGTTTTACCAAATGAGCTACTTTTCTATGTGTCGCAAGACCGCAACATCCACCACAGGTAAGAAAGATCGCACGTATATCTTTATTCTTTGAATACTTACTGAACCCACCTGTTCGTTCATTGAAACTCTTTTCACAAAGATACCCGGAACATCGTTCCATGACAATGTCACACTCTAAAACAATAATATATGTTTTATCTTTGTATTTCATGTTCATGTCCCTCCTATAAAACGCTTTAGAGCATATTTATATGATATATACTCTCATGATAAGAGTCAAAGAATTTCTATCCCTTCTAGGCAAGGGCCTTTCCGTTTGGGAGAACGCGTCCCAAAATGGCGGATAGGGGAAATAATTAAGGGGACAGTATACTTAATTATACACCCCCAACAAAACTTTGATCGAAACGTTATCCACACTAAAGATATAATTTCCCTTTAAATTCAGTAGTCAGTAGAGCGGAATAAAGCGCCCACCATCTTAGGTAAATCGACTTATTTTATATCTTTATCAATTTTTATGCGAATACTTGATAGCGTCAACAGGGCACACATTTAAACAACGAGCACAACTAAAACAATCTGCCGGCATTATTTTCTTTTCGACTCTGTCTTTTGCAGCTTCCACAGGACACGCCTTTATGCAGGCACCACATTCTGTACACTTATCTTTATCAATTCGGATACGAAAAATGCTGAATCGTTCAGCCACCCATGAAATCAATCCAAAAGGGCAAATGAACTGGCAAAAAGGACGGTAAACAAAGAATGATCCGCCTAAAACAATGATAACCGTCAACAAAACACTGATACTTTCAAAGTCCATATTAAACAGATTGAAGGGATTTATATAGTGATAAATGACAAACCCTTTGCGCCCCCCAACGATACCAAACAGAAAAAGCAGCATAGCAATGAAAAGACCTGCACGAATAGTGTTTGTCAAAATAAACGGAAGTTTTTTTTGTTTAATCCTTCGCAAAATTGGTACGCTATAAATTAATTCCTGTAAAGCGCCAAAGGGACATGCCCAGCCACAAATTATTTTATTTCCAATAACAGCAAGAATGATAAAAAAACCGAAAGCAACCACTTTGACAAATGGGTCGGGGTAAAGCCCTACCATAGATTTGAATGCTTTGACTGTACCCTCCATGGGATTGGGTGATTTTCCGAGAAGAAACCCAGCAATGACAACAGAAAAAACGAGAGAAACAATATATGGTGTCCGGGAATACCAGTAACGCCTGTTTTTAATATCGGAAGAATCCGGTCGTCCCAACCTAACAAGAAAAACAAGACCACCAAGAACGAGTGCTAAATAAATGTAGTACTTGAACATACTATCACGATGGGAAAGAAGGTGTTCTGTGACATGCTGAAGTTCTTCAGGTGCGACACCTAATGATTTGAGAGGTTTTCGTTTTGAAACATCGAGAGGAAGGTTAAACTCGCGAGCAAGGGATTTACCGGTAACTCCAAGTTGCGGAGAAATATCTTTGATAGACATGTTAATATTAACATCTATTATCTTCTTTGAATCATGCGATGAAGTCAGAAAACTACCAAGCATGATAATTGAAAGCATACTCACTATAGTTGCAAATAACCATATCCGTTGCTTAAAAGAGCTTTGCGCAAACCAAGAATACTTATTCATCCTTTGTATCTCTCAATTGGCATAACGATTTAGAACCCCATTCTAGGATACTTTTTCGTGAAATCCTTAAGATTTTAAGGCCCACTAGAGGTATAATACAATTTCTATTTACGGTTTCTTTTCGGGAAATTCCAAGGTTTTACCTTACTATCTCTACCGCCCTTGCTGCCTCCGCCCCCTTTGCTGCTTCCGCCACCTGTACCACCTCTTCGAAAACGCGAACTCGAACTACTCTTAGCGTTCCTATTAAATTTCTCCTTTGGAAGTTCAGGATGTTCGGATATAGGCAATTGGGTTTTTATCAGCTTCTCGATATTATGGACATCACTACCCTGGTCAGGAGTAGCAAAAGATATTGCACGCCCTTCATGTCCTGCACGTCCGGTACGTCCAATACGGTGAACATATTGCTCAACATCTTCAGGAAGATCAAAATTAATAACAAGCTCAATACCTATCACATCTATACCTCTTGCAGCAATATCCGTTGCGACAAGTACTCTATATTTTCCATTTTTAAAACCGTCGAGCGCTTCTCTGCGCTGTGCAAGCGACCGGTCAGAATGAATTTCAGCCGCCTTATACCCAAAATCCTTAACAATTTTTTTGATCTTTCTTGCACCGATTTTAGTTCTGGAAAAAAGGAGTACGGATCCATGATATTGATGAAGTATTTTTTCCAATAGTTGCTTCTTCGCTTCCTTTTTTACAATGAATAACTCGTGAACTATATTCTCAGCAGCTGTTCCCGATGGCGCAACCTCAACATGTGTTGGAAGCTGCATATATGCAGATACCATCTTCATGATTGCTGCAGGTATTGTCGCGGAAAAAAGCATAGTTTGCCTGGTTTTTGCCACAAGCTCCATAACACGTTTTATGTCCGGAAGAAAACCCATATCAAGCATACGATCAGCTTCATCAAGAACAAGAATTTCTGCAGCTGTTAACCGCAACGTCTTCTGCCGAATATGATCCATGAGTCTACCTGGTGTCGCAATAATAACTCGGGGCCTTTCTCTCAATCTTTTCACCTGTAAATACATGGACATCCCGCCAATAATTACGCATGTTTTTATTCCGAGAGGTTTAGCTAGTTTTTTAAAGGTTTCATCAACCTGTAAAGCAAGCTCTCTTGTTGGTGCAAGAACCAAACATAGCCCTTTTATCTGTGAAAGACGCTGAATAACAGGTATAGCAAATGCCAAAGTTTTCCCTGTCCCCGTTTGCGCAACACCAATAATATCCTGCCCTTCTATAGCGATAGGTATTGCTTTATGTTGAATCGGTGTCGGTACAGTAAATTTCATACGGTCAAGCAAACCCAATATTTTTGGTGCTATCCCAAGACCATCAAAAGAATCTTTTGAGTTGTTTGCATTGTGTGTCATAGGTAAATACCCTTATTTCCTTTCAATTAAATGTATCATACAATATCAATTTTCATATCTTACTAACATACAGTGTATTACAGTTTTGGGCAAATGTAAACAACTATAAGAAGCGTGACGGTTTATGAAAAGTGTAAATTAAAATGCCGTAGGTATAAAGGGAAGCGTTCCATGCCCGGAAACGTTATCCTCAGTGGTCCTAAACAGGAAACACTAGAGGAAAGGATCAAGGCATGGAACAATACCATGGC
>JAVCCP010000038.1 GCA_030765405.1 Candidatus Ancaeobacter aquaticus
TCAGTTTTTATGTCAACATAATACTTCGAATCCAATGCGAATTTGCTCATACAAGGCGTTTACCACTAAAATATCGTAAATAGAATGACTTATGGTGAGCTAAAATACTTTGTTGCGGAATTGCTGTATTCGAGTGCGAATCACAAAACACGAATTCCGAGCTACGATACCGTTCTTACCACCATTTCAACTTTACCAATTATTTTAAAATCATCATTTTTCTCTACGATTATCGGTGTCATTGACTGATTTTCTGGTTTAAGAATGATATGATCGTTCTTTTTAAAGAATCTTTTCAGTGTGACCTCTCCGTTTACCATTGCTACGATGATGTCACTATTTTCTGCGCATGGTTGAAACTTTATTAATACAAGGTCCCCATCATTTATGTAGGCATCGATCATGCTCTCGCCAGTTACTTTGAGTAAGAAGTAGTCTTTGTTTTCTGGTGAATGAGAAGGAAAAGAAAAGAATCCTTCTATATGTTCTTCTGAAAGAATCGGCCTTCCTGCTGCGACGCTGCCAATAATGGGTAGACCCTTTTTTTGAAGTGTATCTAGTAGTTTTATGCTTCGCGTTTTTTTAGCAGTGCGTTCTATATATCCTTTTTTTTCAAGTGCAAAGAGGTGTTTTTGCGCTGCTTTTGGACCGGTGAACCCTAAAAGATCTGCAAGCTCTCTTATTGTGGGGGGATATCCTGCTTCATTTAAGAATTGTTTAATTATTGAAAGTACATTTTCTTGTTTTTTAGTGAGAGTAGGTTTCATGGTATCTCCTTTTTGTTGTATGGTCTACAAATGTAGACCATATGTGAAATTCCGTCAAGATAAAATATCAGCACACTAATAATAAATACATGATCCATTATGGAGCTAATGTCTCATAATAGAGCATTGTTTTATTGCTCAAAAGGATAGTGATGCTCGCTCTCATGTGCCTTGATAATGTAGACGGATTATATCCGGTGTATTTTTGTGTGGCTCCCATAGGGGAAATAGTCCTTTTAGACCTTGTAAAATAAAACGTTTTAAAATGATCGAAAACGGAGTATATACGGGGTAATTGGCATATATTGTGCTTATATGTAATCTATGACCACACTTGTCTACACATTCATTCACGAGATAATCAATAGAAGCATTACTAAATCGGAGGAGCAGCAATGATAAAGAAAGTTATAGCAATCGGGATCGTGTTTTTATTATGTAGCGTACATCTCATAACTGCAAAGGAGCACACTATGAAAATGCATGTATCAGACCGTATGAGCACTACACCAGAAAATATTACCAAAGAGATATTGGTGCAATTTACAGACTCAACTTCCCAAAATGAAGCCGAAGCGTTTTATAAACGATTAGGGTGCAGTCTTATTAAGTATTCTCAAAGATTTAACACCTATCATTTAAAGATAGATAATAAAAGTTCTGTTGACGAAATAATTGAGTCGTTTAATAAAAAACCACAGGTAAAATGGGCTGAGCCAAATGTCTTCGTGCATATAGAACCTCCTAAACCTATGTATGATGAGGAGAAATAATGAGCTATTTAAGAAAAAAATGTCTCTATGTTATTACCAGTATCGCGGTCGGTTTCATTATACTGTATTCTCCTTCGTCCGATGTTTATGCCGGGAGCACGGATAATGAACCGGTAAAGATTGTTATAGTTGATAATTTTACGAATGAAGCAAATTTTGGCGGGTATATACATGGATTTACTGTACTTAATAATATGCTTAGAAGCATGGGTATTGATTATTCAGTACCTGCTGATACGCAAAACTACATTAGTTCGCAAAAATATGGTGATTTTACTGTATCGCTTCCGGGAGATCTTGGTAAAAAATATGAAATACACCTTGTTGGGATAAGTAATTATATGAGATTAAGCCATATTCAGAATGTATTTGAGCATGTAGCAAATTTAGATCCTCATTTGGTCAATTTCAGTGCCAGCATGACACGTTTTTCTACGATAGAAAATGTTATTAATAAAATTTCTTCAGGTAATTCTCTCTTTGTCACATCAGGCGGGAACTCAGGATTAACAGGAACTTTTCCTGCATCAATGCCGAATGTAGTAGCTGTTGGGGCGACGACAAGTGCCGGGTATCCGACATATTATACAAATATGAATCACATTGAGGGTTCCGAGTATGTGAAGGGTGCAGACTTTTTTGCAAATGGCGTGAGTAATGCCGGAGATGGCGGGCAAGGGACATCATATTCATCGCCTAAGATCGTTGGTGCGTTGGCTCTTATATTATCAAAGAACCCTGGCATAGATCTTACTGAAGCGAAACAATTACTCTCATTTTTGGGTAATCCCATTAACTCTAATACATATTGGAGTAAAACACAGGAGGAGCTAAAAAGAGAATTTACGGGGATGACGCGATGGGTGCAGGCATCTTCAGAAAAACAGTTGTATGAAAATTATTTTAGTCAGATCGATACGTTGATTGGAGAAAAAGTAAAAATAACATTAGAAAATACCGTGTGTAACACATTGAATATTCCGTATGAACATGTTATGCACCTCATCTACGGAAATCAGTTCAGCTATTCCATTGATGCTGCAAGAGAAATAGTAAGTATTGGGATCCCCGGTGCGACAATGGATTTTTCGGGTAGCAATTATTCAGTAGGAATAAGCGTATATAACGCATTGAGAGATGTAGCTTCATTTATACATACTGTGGGGTCTTACTATAATGAAGTAGATATGTTTTATATCAGTCAGTACATGAATTATATCAAAAAGCATGCTGAAGCTATTGGTCTTTTAGCTCAGAAGCGAGATGCGGTATTAGCCCAAGGAGATATTAATTATGGAAATGGAAATGTGATCGTAGAAAACGGTTCATTTATGCTTGATGTACGTATCAGTAATACTGAAGTTGCACGTGTCGTTCTTGAAAATCCTACAAAAGAAAATATCATGGCTCTAGAAGAGATCATGGAGCAAGCGCTGATTAATGATGATCCTGTTGCACTGGCGGTTTTAAGAGGAGGAAAATATCCACCCTCTGAGGATCTCGCTAAAGCTCTCCGGAGAAGAACTATTGAACGGCTGATAGAAAGCGGAGATATGGTAGATATTGATGTGTACATGTCGGGCAGCTATATAGGGAAGATTCAGAGTTATGTGCACTACACATCCATAGATAATGCGATCTATTACATCACGAGAAACAACATACACTATACGATAGATGCGTATGGAAAGATCCGTATGACTGAATACGATGAAATCGTCAGAGAATATGAGACAGGGAAAATTCTTGAGACAGTATATGTGAGAGAAGCTGAGTATAATATTTCAGATACTCTGATAAGTTATAAGAAAATCACAACGGTAGTTGATATGGGTGCCGGGAATTTGATTAGAACCTTGCTTGTGGTGGAAAACGGTGAAAAAGTTTCAGAAGTAACAACATATTTAGATAAGGATGGAAATGAAATTGCTTCATATGTAGGTGGTAGAGAAGAAGCTGCTGCAAAGAAGGTAGAAGAAGAAGCCGCAGCGAAGAAAGCTACAGAGGAAGCGGCATTAGCGAAGAAAGCCGCTGAAGAATCTGTAGCGAAGAAGGCTGCAGAAGAGTCAGCAGCAAAGAAGGCCGCCGAAGAAGCTACTATAAAGAAGGCGGAAGAAGAAGCCGCAAAGAAAGCTGCAGAGGAAGCAACTGCAGCAAAGAAGGCAGCAGAAGAGGTGGTCGCAAAGAAGGCCGCAGAAGAGGTAGCAGCGAAGAAAGCCGCGGAAGAGGCTGTGGGCAAAAAAGCCGCAGAAGAGGTTGCAGCAAAGAAAGCGGCAGAAGAAGCTGCAGCGAAGAAAGCAGCTGAAGAAGCCGCAGTGAAGAAAGCTGCAGAAGAGGTAGCAGCAAAGAAGGCCGCAGAAGAAGCCGCAGCGAAGAAAGCAGCTGAAGAAGCTGCAGCGAAGAAGGCCGCTGAAGAAGCTGCAGCGAAGAAGGCCGCAGAAGAGGTGGCCGCAAAGAAGGCCGCAGAAGAATCTGTAGCGAAGAAGGCCGCAGAAGAGGTGGCAGCAAAGAAGGCCGCCGAAGAAGCTACTATAAAGAAGGCGGAAGAAGAAGCCGCAAAGAAAGCTGCAGAGGAAGCAACTGCAGCAAAGAAGGCAGCAGAAGAGGTGGCCGCAAAGAAGGCCGCGGAAGAGGCAGTGGGCAAAAAAGCCGCAGAAGAGGTTGCAGCAAAGAAGGCAGCCGAAGAAGCCGCGAAGAAAGCAGCTGAAGAATCTGCAGCAAAGAAGACTGCAGAAGATTTGATAGCGAAGAAAGCAGCTGAAGAAGCTGTTGCAAAAAGAAAAGCAGAAGAAGCAGAAACCGCAGCTAAGAAGACCGCTGAAGAAGTAGCTGAAAAAGAAGAAGTGGCAAAGAAGGCCGCAGAAGAAGCAGCTAAAAAAGAAGAAGTGGCAAAGAAGGCCGCAGAAGAAGCAGCTGAAAAAGAAGCTGCAGCAAAGAAGACTGCAGAAGAATCTACAGCAAAAGAGGCAGCCGCAAAGAAATCCGCTGAAGAAGCAGCTGAAAAAGAAGCAGCAAAGAAATCCGCTGAAGAGGTAGCTCGCAAGAAAGAAGCTGAGAAATCTGCAGCTAAGAAAGCTGCAGAAGAAGCAGCGGCAAAGAAAGCAGCTGAAAAAGAGGCTTCGAGTAAGAAAACAGAAGAAAAGGCTGCTCAAGAAGAAACCAAAAAATCGACAGCGACAATATACAAACAAAAGAATATCCATAGCATTACGCCAATAGAAAAGAAAGCAGCCGCAGCGCTCAGGACATTAAGAAGCATTAACAGAGAAAACACGCTTAAAAGAACGCAACAGCTCAATTCAAGTGAAACAGCAGTGATTGCTCGGGAGACACTCCTTCGCGGATTGGAGAAGCTGAAAAAATTAACCAGTCAAATTGAAGATTCTATAGAATACTCTGTGCGTCAAATGAAGGCTATTGATAATGCAATAACAGAATCAAAAAGATTTATTCTGCTTAAACAGCACAACAGGATTGATAACAGGTCTTACGAGAGACCGTTTACTAAAAGCAGGGCGTATAAAATGTGGGAAACAATAAACGGGTATAAATAAGACACACAAAGAAATAGGACAGATCAAAAGTAGTCAATAAAAAGGTCTGTCCTATTTTTATATATAAAAACACCCCTGCCACCTTGACAAAGCGTGTTTTAGCAGGTAGAATGGGGAAAAGAAAGGATGGTATTTCTATATGAAAACTAAAAACATTTTCACTTTATTTATTTGTACACTTATATTGTCTCTATCGGCTACATGTGTATATGCGGCGGAGGAAGCCAGTAGTGGTCCCGCAACAGGAAAACCTACAGGATCTGGTGATTCGTTACCCGCGACACTCGGTCAGGCTGTAACTGCTTCACCATCTCAAATTGTATCGAAACTGTATGTCCCTGAGATGTATGGAACAGTTGAAGAAGTGTTTAAAGGAACGGATGATAAGTTAGTTATTAATATTCAGGATGCGCATACTGATTCTAAGGCACAGGAGAGCATTTCAGGAATGCTGGGGAAGTTGCTCTATAACTATGATGTTGACTCTGTGTGGATTGAAGGGGCAAGTGGCGTTGTAGATACCTCTCTCATGAAGTCATTTCCTGCTCCGAAAGTGAAGAAGTCTTTATCTATCAATTATCGTGACAGAGGAATAATAAGCGGGGCGGAGTATTTTTCTATTAATTCTAAAGAAATGGTTCATCTCTTCGGGGCTGAAAGTGCCCGGATTTATGATGAAAATGTTAAAGAATTTAAAAAAGTATGGGCCAATCATACTGCGGTTAGAAATGTGCTTGGTGAGATGAACGCTAAGGTAAGTGTTCTTAAAAATAAAGCATATTCAAAAGCCCTAAAAGAGCTTGACGCAAAAAAGAACGTATTTAAAGAGGGCGATATCTCATTTACTGCATATTGCGACTATCTCAAAAATCAATGCAAGCAAAATGGTATTGATCTTAAGAAATATTCAGAGTTTGGTCGTTTACTATCTCTTATGCAGCTTGAGAAAGAGGTTGATTTTACGAAAGTTGGAACTGAAAGAATTAGTCTTATTGAAGATTTATCAGAAAATCTTAATCGCCAGAAACTAACTGAACTGACACAGTTGTCTTTGCTTTTTAGACTTGGAAATATTTCTCCAGTTGATTTTTATAATAGAATCCATGTTTTGGCGAAGATGTCAAATATTGATCTTAATAATTATCCTTCTTTGAAAAAATATATCAAATATTTGGATGTGTCCAAGAGTATTAGCCGAACGAAGGTTAACACTCAGCGTGAAAAGATCGAAAGTGCACTTTTTGACAGGTTATCTTCTACACCCCTTGTTCGTGCCGTTAATGAATTAGATACTGATTTTACCGTTATGTCTAAGTTCCTGAATTTAAAGCTTTCGCGGAAGGATTACGATTATTATCTGAAGCATAAAGCAAACTGTTCGCCTCAGAATATAAAGCAAAAAATTAACGATCTATTAGTTAAAAATGGTCTCTCAACTACAGCAGTCACTTTTAATCAGGATATATCGCCTTCAGTAGATCATGCGGGGCGTTTTTATGCACTGGCTGTAAAAAGAGATGGTGAACTTGTCCGTCATTTACTTGCAGGTATGAGTGAGACAGGGAAGGAAAGGGCTGTACTTGTTGCCGGAGGGTTTCATACAGAAGGAATTAAAAGACTTTTGAAATCAAAAGGTATATCCTATGCGGTTATTTTACCTAAAGTGGGTAAATCGTTTGATGAAGAAAGATATGTATCGTTGCTTTTACGTACAGAAACGCCGTTTCTTAATTATTATAAAAAGAAAAACCCTCCCGATGCATTACCCGGATCGATTGGAATGATTTCGCTTGGAAGTAGGACTGATGCGGTTTTAGCGCCATCGAGTCCATTTGAAGATAATAAGAAAGGAATTAATTTTAAATATGGGAATCTTACTGATCTTCCTTCTGGAGCGGTAGCTACTGATGAAATGAGTTCTGAAGAAATAGTTCCAGAGTGGACAAAAAAACTTAAGGAACTTATTAAGAAAGCATCACCTATTGAAAAGGGTGTTTTTAGTGGTAATGTTTCAAAAATAGATGGTATTGGTGAAGTCTATATGCCACTCAGATTAAACGATGATGAGATATTTGTTCCTGTTGTTATCGATAGAGTGTCTGTCATCATAAAATTTTATAAAGAAGGCAAAGCACCAGTCATTCCACAAGATTTAATGATTGGAGCTCCGAATGATGTTTTAGGCTACATGGCTCAAGCAATCACACCGGCTGGTTTCGCACAAGTGATATTGACCAGTAATGTACTTGTTGCCCCAGAGGGAACCTATGCAGTCTCTCCATCATATGCAGCAAAGTATATGGCAAGCATGTCATCTGAGATTAAAGATGGCTTGACATCTACGATTGCATCCAATGTTTTGAAGGCAGACAACATTTTCTGTAACTTGCCGTTTCCAGAAGGAAAAGAAACCGGAAAGATTAAAGTCATGGTGATTGACATAGATGAATTTGAAACCATGGTTGGGTTGACATTGCATCTTAAGGAACTGAAAGAAGTGGATAAAGATCAGAAAGTTGTCCTTGTGACAGAAGATCCTGATCCGAAAAAACTTATGGATACACATAAATTATCAAAAGCTGTTCATTATGACGAAATCGTACAGGTCAAGAAAGATGCGGTTGATCAGGCGGGCGTAATTATTGAAAAAATAAAGAGCGCGTTTCCTGAGATTGAAAAACAGGAAAATTATAGAAAACAAGACGTAGTCTTTGTTTCACCGAATACAAAGCGGTATGGAAAAGTAGAGAATAATAAAATCAATGAGACGCCGATAGTGATCCCGGATGTTAAACCTGCTGATGATGAATATGTCTCATCCCGGCAAATATTCTTATGTGCAAAATTAATTCTTGAGAATGATGGAGACATTCAAGCGCTTGTTGCTGCAATACTCAAAGAGCCGAGTGATTATCCGAAGCTAAAGAAGTTTTTTGCTGAGCAGGGCATCCCTGATGAGGATGTCAAAAATGTAATCTACAAACCTCGACCGGTTAAGGTTCCTGCTGATAATAATATCGACGAGGAAATACGTGGATATATTAATGTGCAGAAAGCTGCATAATAGTTTTCTAAGCATGTTTCAAATAAAAAAGGGTGGTATATATCTTATACCACCCTTTTTTATTTACGATGGGGGAGTATTTCACTATAATGTGTAGAGTAAATTTCAATAGACTAATCTACTAGAAAACGTATATATATGAAACCGAAACGTCTAAAAAAATTGATACGTGTTATAACGGCCATTTTCTTTCTTCTTTTTATCACCTACGCATTTATTCTTGCTCCATTTGATATTATCACTAATGCAAAGTTAAAGACGCTTGATGTTTTCTTTCGATTGTCACACGTAGTAAAGCCCTTACCGTCGCAGATTAATGACATAGTAGTTGTTGCTATTGACGATGTGTCTCTTCAACAGGCAAATCGAAAGTGGCCCTGGGACAGAGATGTGTATGCAACCATGGTCA
Source organism: Candidatus Ancaeobacter aquaticus (assembly GCA_030765405.1). Lineage (NCBI taxonomy): Bacteria > Pseudomonadati > Candidatus Auribacterota > Candidatus Ancaeobacteria > Candidatus Ancaeobacterales > Candidatus Ancaeobacteraceae > Candidatus Ancaeobacter > Candidatus Ancaeobacter aquaticus. The sequence goes on from JAVCCP010000038.1 coordinate 8,568, forward strand.
ACACCATCAAGAAGGGAGAGCCCAAGGTTATTGGTTTTGATATTATTTTTATCGGCGAAAGCGCTGATCGAAAAAATGATACATTATTCAAAAATGCTCTTAAGGAGACAGGTAATATAGTTTTAGCCTCATACTATTCTGATAATGGGGAGCATATTCTTCCACATGCCCCTTTTCTGGAAGCTGCACGTTCACACGGGCCAATAAATAAACCAAGAGACATGGATTACCGGGTGAGGAATACCCGTCTTTTTATTCGGGATAAAAAAGGCTCAAAGGATGTTATAGAATATTCTTTTGGGGTAAAAATATTGTGCGAATATTATGGATGTGATCAAGAAGACATTTTTTATAATGGAAAGGCAGTATTATTGAGAAAAAAGGGAACTCCAGAGCCTCTTGCATCAATTCCTGTTCGTTCCGATGGGACGGCAAAAATAAATTATCTTGCGGATACAAAGAATTTTACCATTATTCCCGCGTGGAGAATCCTTAACGGAAAATTTAATATTGATGAGGTTAAGGGTAAGATAGTTCTCATCGGTCAGACAAATGAGATTATACATGATGTATATCCCACACCGCTCATGGACATGCCGGGGGTCCTTATGAATGCAAACAGTATTTTAACCGTATTATCAAAAAGATATATCAAAACTGTTCCTCCTATTGTTGATTCTGTGATACTTATTTTATTTTCGATAATAGCCGTTCTCATTGCGTATAAATTTACAGCGATCAAGGGATTTATCTTTATTGTTGTTGAAATAATATCATTTTTGACCGTGAGTGCATTTTTGTTTTATAAAAATTATATCGGTGATTTTTTCAGTGTCTTGTTTTGCATTGTGATTATATATATAGCCGTCATATTTTATAAATACATTCGTTTATTACTTGAGAGTATGGAACTCAAACAGGATGCAATTACCGATGGACTGACAGGTTTATATATAATGAGATATTTTAGTCTGCGTTTGCAGAACGAATTTGAACGTGCAAAAAGGTATGATTCAAAACTATCATTGGTTATGATGGATATCGATCACTTTAAGAAATTTAATGACACCTATGGACATGAGAAGGGAAATATCGTGCTGAAAGGTGTTGCTGAAACAATGAGAGATACATTCAGAAAGTCAGATATTCTTGTGCGATATGGAGGTGAGGAGTTTTGTGCGCTCTTGCCTGGTGTTGGACGGGGTGAGGCGTTTGAAAGTGCTGAGCGTTTTAGGAGACGTTTGTTCAGTATCCCGTTTCATATTGATGGAGACATGGTGCATGTATCTGTGAGTGTTGGGCTTGTTTCGTTTCCGGACACATTTATTGATACGAGCAAAGATTTTATTGAGTTTGCTGATCAGGCGCTCTATAAAGCAAAAAATGCAGGTAGAAACAAAACGATATACTTTAATCCTAAAGTTGATACAAAAAATAAGAAGTGATCTTATTTAAGATTTTGATTTCTTGCTCGGTGCTGCAGGTAGACGATTTGTTGTGCCAAAGAATGATCGAATTGCTTTTAATAAATCTTTCTGCTTATTCCATAATTCTTCATAATTTTTCAAATCTTGTGAATATATAAATATTTCATCAATATAATTAACCAGAGAAGTGGTCTTTGCAAGTAGTGGTTTGAGTTTCTCTCTGTTTTCCGGTAGCTTTGCTATGACTTCATGCAGGTCTTTTGCGCATTCGTAAAACGTTTCACTATGTCGCGCGAGATCATTACCCCCGAGAATACGTGCATAATTTGAGGTTGTTATATTGTTTTTGAATGTTTTTGCGTCTGATACGAGTTGTGCGGATAATGAATCTATACGACTCATTTCTTTTGAGTAAAACTGTTCATTGTTTTTCCACCAAGTGTTGATTCTTTTTTGTGCAGCTATCCTGTTGAAGTTAGTTTCATTTCTCCTGTAAAAGAATGTGTTTCCCGTTATTCTGTTTAATGCCTTAACAACATCGTATCTGTAATTATCATATATATCATTAGGAAAAAGCCAATAGCCTATTCCTTCCGCAAGTGGTCGCGGCTGGTTCAGTGCCTTAATCAAAGCCGGAACGACTGATCTATCGCCAATATTAAAGAGAACTTTGGCGGCCGCTTCCTTAACTTTTTCATTTTTGTCTGTTAAAAGCAGCTGAGTGACTTTTGGTAAACATGTTTTATTGCCGATCTCAGCAAGGAGCTCACATGTTGTTACACGCACATAGGGTCTTTTATCCTCCAAAAGTGGTATAAGATCCGGCACTATTGAGGTGTCGCCCTGCATTCTTAACTTCCAGAGAACATCAATTCTGGTGTCTTTTTTTTCGTTGGTGAGTGAATGTATAAGCTTTGCAAAAGTTTCTTTATCAAATGTATCGTCAGCACTTTTTGTTTCCGTCTTTATCATTTCAGGCCCGAAATGGGTGATCCTTTCTTCTGCATGAACATGGGCTATAGGAATAAAACCGCTTATCATAAAAATGCTTATACATAAAAATGTGTATTGTTTTTTCATGGTTTTCTGTTTAGCTTTTCTGCTCTGTGAGGCACTCTTCTACGTAATTTGCGAGAATTTTTTTTGCCTCTTCATCTATTTGGTTAAAAACTATTCCTAGTGAATGTAGTTTTTCAATTGTATCTTCTTCTGTTCTTACAACGGTACCGATTATAATAAGTGGTCGCGCAGCTTTATCCGCAGGGATTTTTAGCTCTAAGCTTTCACCGATCGTGATATTCCTATCAGTGCTGATAAAAATGCCCCGTTCACTTAAATCTTTTGCGTTTCCAGTAAAGTAGGTGCGGGTATCTTTCTCGGAAGAATTGATAATTCGGTATTTTATTGCCATAGGAAAATGTATGCGAGGAGTCCTACGTTTTTCAGGAGCAGTGAACTTACCTAGTTTTGATTTGAAAAAATTACGATATTTCAGTCGTGTTTTTCTTCTGTCCTTTGAAAATAAACTGCTAAAACAGAGAAGCCAAAGAAGTGATACAATGACCATAAGGGCAATACGTAATGGATTAACCGTTTTCCATGAAGTTAAAAATAATGTCATTATTATAGGATGCATAATTAGGAATATAATATATAGTCTTTAATGTGTTAAGGTAAAAAACAAAAAAATACGTAAATAGTTAAAAAAAATATTTCATATTTTTACTAAATTGCTATAATTACTACTCAATATAAAGTATGGAGATTCTATCATATGTTATTAAAAAGTAAAGTGCTTTTACTCTTTGTTCTTGTTTGCCTTACTATTGGTGGTTGTGCTACCACGCAAGAAGACATAAAGGTGAAAACATGTCCTGCTGAGATTCAATACGTGTGCGCGGGATGTGGAAACAAAATTAAGCGTGATGGAGAGATGACTAAAGGCTTTATGTCTGCATGTCCACGATGCGGTAAAAAGTTTTTAGCGTTCTAAAATAATAGTACGAAAATCACTAAAAAGGGTTCTCATGAATAAAATGAATACGTTTTTAAGTAAAGTGTGTATTTGTATTATCATCGTATGTGGCGTGTTGCTAAAAGCGAACGTGATTTTTGCGCTGTATCCTGAAGATAGGGTAAAAGCAAAAAAAATGGCTCATTCATTGGAACAACGTGCGGATACGCTTTTTAATCAGTGTGTCCCTTTTTTTGGAAAACAAAAAAAATTACGACTCGGTGGGGCTGAAGAATTAGGCTGGCGTATACACGATTTCTTGGAGGAAGCGAGAAAACTTGATGGTATGGCAGGTGATTATTACAAGAACAAACGTGATATAGATGTGCTCTTGCCTACTATGAATAGACAAATAAAGGATATTGATGAAGCTTTTATTTTTACTAAAGTTTCCGATAAAATAAAAAAGCAATGGACAACTACCAAAAACACCTATTATCGGTTGGAAGTGCTTTTACAAAAAAAAGTTAAGAAAGTAAGCGCTGATGTAGAGTCGAGGCTAAGATTTGCTGTTACTAAAGTTAATCGGATTGAAAAAAAATATGTATTACGTGAGCTTCTCAAGAACTTTCTTGGTGGAAGTGAGCTCGAAAAATTCCCTTTCCCTTATGAAAAGAAATACCTTGATCCTGAACAGATTGGAGAACACTTTATATTGTCGTGGGACTGTGGTGGGGTAAAACGACTTGATAAACCGCTTATTTTGCGTTTTGAGTATATATTTAAGAATAGTAAAAATAACGGTTTTACCGAAGAAGTCTATCAAAATGAAAAGAGCGGTGGACATACATACATATATAAAAACATCGGTGCAGATTATTCAACCAGAGGAAAAATTCTCCATTGGAGAGCTATCATTATATACGATAATAAGATTGTTGCTGAAAAACTATCATCGATGTGGAATGTGGTCGCTCAAGAGTCTTTCCAATAAGATATATTATTTATAAGTATCTGCAGTGCAATATCTTGAAGTATCGATATATTTTACCTTTCCCTATGAAAATATACAACTTATTTTGTAACCGGTGAGTAAAAGGGGGGTAACAAGATAAAACCAGCTAATTAGAAAAGACCTAAGATTAAAAAACCGAGCCGAAAAGTTTTTATACTTCCGGTTTATTTTTTTATGTTGACAGTATCA